>CAZBKS010000010.1:0-14152 GCA_964492475.1 uncultured Syntrophomonas sp.
CAGGAGATTCAGTCCGGGTAAGCATAATCAGGCTGATGAACGAAGAGCAGGCCCAGGTGGAAAAACATACGGTTCAAGTTATTTTGAGCTAACCCCAGGAGAACTGTTTATTAATTGCCCCTGCTTAAACGCTCATTGGCATGCAAGCTGGTACATTTACATTAAACGATTTTGATAATTGAATACTGCAGGTAAAAAAATAAAGAATTTTACGGGGACATTCATCTTCAGATGGATGTCCCCGTTTGATTGACAACCCGATATGGTTGGAGAATATTATTCTAAATATTGGGTTTATCAGCATTTAAGAATTTTTAAGATTGACCGTTTAATATGTAATGAAAGAGTAGAAGGAGATGAATAAGCATGTATATAAAATTAGGTTCCTGGCGCGGGGGCTAGCTTGTAGTATCTGGCTCACGCTCTGCCTCAAGATACTTTATTAAGAAAGGGGAGAAAAGAATGCTCTATGTAAAGCGGTGTTATAGACGGGCGCTGTCTATCGCATTGGTTGTGATGCTGGCACTAGCCTTTGTTAATCCCGTAGGTTCATCGGCAGGGCCCCTCATGGCAGGAGAAGAGGAAAGTGAAAGTCTGCAGGCCCCGGAGGCTCCGACTATTGACCCATGGGGAGGCGACTACCGCGAAGCCCAGGAGGTTAGCATCACCGGTATTAGCGAGGGATGTACCGCTTACTACACTACCGATGCTTCTGATCCATGCAGCAGCCAGACTGCCACAGGCTACAGCAGTCCTTTTACCGTAAGTGAATCCTGCACGGTAAGTGCGTCTGTATACCAGGATCAGAGCGGCCTGTGGAGCCAGGTTACTTCAGCTGACTTTGTGATTGAAGAGGACGATAAAGCTGACTTGCTCAGTCTAAGCAAAATAGGAGTTAGTGATGCAGTATATTTCGAATATACTTTGTCAGGCAGCAATGCGACTATCACGGGCTACACTGGCACCGACACTAATGTTATCATACCCGATACCATTACTAACGGAGGAACAGATTATACTGTAACCGCTATTAGCAATGAAGCCTTTTATCAAAACACTGTAATCACCTCCCTCAGCATTCCCGGCAGTGTTCAGACTATAGAGGATGGCGAAGCATATTTTGATTTGGCTTTTGGCGGAGATATTTACCCTGTTACCTATGATAGCGGGGCTTTTGCGGGATGCAATAATCTAAGCCGTGTAAGCTTTGAGAGTCCCAGCAGGCTGGAAAGCATTGGTATGGTTGCATTTTTGGGCTGTAGCAGCCTGACGGAAATAAACCTGCCGGACAACGTGGAAATCATTGGCGGAGCTGCTTTTTACGGCTGTACTGCTATCGATGACTTGAACCTGCCGGGCAGTGCGGAAAGCATTGGCCAGTATGCTTTTTATGGTTGCACCGGCCTCAGTGAAGTGAGTCTACCAGGCAGTGTGAGCACCCTGGAGAAAAAGGCCTTTCAAAATTGCGGCCTGTCCAAAGCCTATTTCTGGGGGACTGAACCATCAGATTTCGGCACCGATGTTTTTGCTGGAGCTGATACAGGCTTTACCTTGTATTATCATGTAAGCCAGGTTGCCGGCTGGGCTGATTTCGATAATTCCATAGATGGTTATGACTACAGCACCGCATCTTTCTGCGTTCTAACCCTGGACCTGCAGGATGGGGAGACCCCGGAAAGCAGTTATGTTACCGTTGACGGCGATGGCCATATTTCTTTTCCCGTTGAACCCACCCGCTTCGAATACAAGTTCGGAGGCTGGTACAAGGATTCGGACTGCAGCGCGGCCTTTGATTTCATCGGCGATACAGTAAATGATGATCTTACCCTGTATGCCCTCTGGTATCAGCAGATAGAGGGAACCGCCACCGACAATTCGGTGACTATGCTGGAAGACAATACTACAATTTCCAGCGATAACAGCTGGACCATAAGTATCAGCTCAGGGACATTGAAAGGCGCGAACGGCACTGATCTCTCCGCTGATATTCAGGTCGAAGGACTGCCGGACGGTTTCAGCTATACGGCGATAAACAATGGTTCCAACGGTATT
Organism: uncultured Syntrophomonas sp.; assembly: GCA_964492475.1. GTDB lineage: Bacteria > Bacillota > Syntrophomonadia > Syntrophomonadales > Syntrophomonadaceae > JAAYJK01. Next base: position 2,053 of record CAZBKS010000010.1, read on the forward strand.
ATGTTTACGGTTAGCGGTACTGCTGATCCGGCAGTAAGTTTAGCAGCTACTGTAACTATTACTATTTTGAGCCGCGCTGTAAGCGATACCGGGCTCAATGATTCTGAAGCTATAAGTGTTTACGTATACCCATACGAAAGCATTCAGGTGGCTGGAGAACCAACCGGGTGGAAGATTATCATGATGGCGGAAGACAATACCAGGTTGTTTGAAAGCCCGGATTACTGGTTCATCAAACTCACTAACGGATTGCTCAAGGTAGAGCATTCAGAGGATGTGAGCGAGGATGATATCACGATTAGCGGTCTACCGGAGGGATTAAGCTGGAGAGCTTATAATGCAGGTTTGGATCATGACTATATAGGTATTATTATAACCGGTATGGCATCTTCCCCAGTGACTTCCCAGCAAAATATTTCGGTGATAGTAAGAGGAAGTGCCGTTGACGAAGCCGGGGCTAAAGATTCGGAAGCCATAAGCGGTTTTTGCATCGTGCCATACTGGCCTGGGACAGCATACAATGGAATTGTACTTAGCAATGAAGGCGGTGCTCTAATTAACCAACTGATAGACGATGGAGCCACCACCTGGTACCAGGCCCTGCAGGCTTTGCAGCCGGGAAGCTCCGGCATCATCAGTGATGAATTTATGGCTGATCTGGCCGCCTGTAGTGCCAACAGCGCCATATTTTCAGCCGATGATATGAATGGTTATATCCAGTATATTAATTATCAGGATGGCTTTGATTATTACGATGATTGCAACGTAGGTATTTATGATAACGGTGCTACTTCACCTGACTACACCTATGTTTACGATTATTATGGTACAGATGATGTTACTACTACAGAATCAAGCGGCGTATTTTATACATGTTTTCCTGACAAACTAAATCACGGGGGCATGACTTGGGCGTACTTTAATGCTGATGGTGTGGTTACTAATTTGACCTGGACAAGATCTTATATATCTGCCATAGCCTGGTTGCCGGTAACAACAGCAGGCAAGGCTTCAGATAGTTTAGTAACCATGGCCGCTGACAAGAGCAGCATCTCCAGCGGCGACAACACCTGGAAAATTGCGCTTACAGCCGGAACCCTGGCAGGCTCGAAGGGTGATGATCTTACGGATGATATTACTGTGGAAGGACTGCCGGAAGGTCTTGCCTATACTGCTGAAAACAGCGGGAACAATAATATCCGTATTACCATATCCGGTACCGCAGCAGCAGAAGTAAGTGATAAAATCGAAGTCACCGTCATCATTCACGGCTATCTGTTGACCGATCCGGAAGCCAAGGATTCCGAACCGATAGGCGTATATATCAACCCCTATGAGAATAAAAGCGAGATTTACACTTTAATGCTCAGTAATGAAGGAGGTCGCCTTTTTCAGGCCATTGATAAGGCAGGATATGGAGACTATAGCTGCTTTAATTGGCTGTTGGCCTTGAAAGATACTCTGGAAGTAACTAATACCAACGACATAGATAAATTCCTGGCCATGCTGGCAGATAATCCTTCCGACAGCCAGATATTTACTGCCAAAGTTAGTGATTACAGAAGCTATTATACTGATACTGATTTTGCTCTGGCCATAAGCACTGATGGTACTTTACAAATCTTTGATATTTGCGATCATGCAGCTTATGAAAGTGAGCAGGTAGAAAGTGATTTAGGCAGTATAGATTATGTCCACGCCGAAGCAACAGATAAACCGATAAGCACCTGGGTTGCCAATGATACCACCTATAATCTGATGCTTATTGCCTGGCTGTCAGGTACGGAAAGCAGCAGCAGCGGATTAAGCGATCTGAGCATAAGCAAAGGCACTCTGTCACCGGAATTCGCAGCGGATGTCACCAATTATAACGCCACGGTGATCCACAGGGTCAGCAAGGTAACAGTAACTTCTGTTGCGGAAGATCCGGATTCTACTATAACTGTAAACGGGGAGACAGTGGTGAGCGGTAGTCCTTCCCAGGAGATCGACCTGAAGATAGGATATAATACCATAAGTGTTGTAGTAACTGCAGCAGATGGCAAGACGGCTCAGACTTATACCATTAAGGTAAAGAGGAAATCTTCTCAGGAAGGAGACAGCGGCAGCAGTTCCATTACTTATCAGGAATCACAACCAACCGCACCGGTTGCTGGCGGAATAGTCCTACGCTACACAATTGGCAGCCGCAATTATTATCTTAATGATGTACTGCAAGCTATGGATGTGGCACCGATCATTTTGGAAGAGCGGACACTCCTTCCCATCCGTTATGTGGCCCAACCTCTGGGGGCTAAGGTGGATTGGGACCAAGATGAGCAAAAGGTTACTATCACCTTGGACAGCAAAACGATTGAAATGTGGATAGGTAAGAATACCGCCCTGGTTAATGGAGTCCAAACCACCATTGATTTGGATAATCCCGGAGTTGTCCCTATTATACAATCTCCCGGACGCACAATGCTGCCCCTGAGATTTATTGCGGAGATCCTGGGCTGCCAGGTAGACTGGGACGATGCTGCTAAGCAAGTTACAGTATTTAAGGGAAACGGGGCTTCTGACGACGGTTCCAACCGCAATGGAGTTTGGGAGTATACGAGCGCCTCCCCCCAGGAGAACTGATTGTAGCTTAAGACGCCCTCGGTCGGAGCCTGTTTACAGGGACATTCCTCGTAAGAGGGGTGTCCTTGTAGTTTGTTTGCTGAGTTGATGAGTTGAAAAAAAACCATCGACTAATCAGCAGGAAAATAACAATAACCCGAGGACAGTTAGGCTGCGCTATCCATTCTGCAACCCCTATTCGACCCTGGAATTAACTCACCTAGCTACGGGCATCCTTTATTTTTTTATCCGACTGAGTTAGACTGGGAAAAACTACTTATGGAGCAGATTATGAAATATAGAATAATATCAGTGGGCAAGATAAGGGAGCCTTTTTACCAAGATGGGATCAAAGAATACATTAAAAGACTAACCCCTTACACCGGAATTGAATTAGTAGATGGGCTGGAGGAGAAGACCAATCCCCGGGCCGGAGAAAAGGAGATAGAAAAGATCCTGCAAAAAGAAGGGGAAAAAATACTGGGCCTGCTAGGGAAAGATGAGATACTGGTTATCTTTGATATAAACGGGAAAAGGGTGGATTCAGAACAACTGGCTGAATATATCAACCATTGGAACAGCTTCGGCAAAAACCGGGTCAACCTGGTTATAGGCGGTTCCCATGGTTTATCGGATCAGGTGAAAAAACGATCCGATCAATCCATCTCGTTCTCTCCCATGACCTTTCCCCACCAGATGGCAGTCCTCATCCTTAGCGAACAGTTATATCGGGGATTTAAAATAATAAAAGGTGAAAAATACCATAAATAAAGTCTTGATTTTGTACTCTTCTTGCCTTATAAAGATACAACCACAACCAAGGGGATGGTTCTTGCGGTTTTCCAGCCGCACACATTCCTGGTGAAGGAGGCGGACACTATTGCGGAAGCCGCGAATACAACGGGCATACCTGCAAGTGATATGCAGGCTGCTTTAGATCGACAACCGACTATAATATGGAATCCTACTGGGCTTTTGGCAATACCAGTTTAGACTGCTGCTTGTGCCAGGTAAGATATTCACTGAGATTACGTGAAGAAGAATTTATGATTTGGTTTTTACGTATGCCTTCTTTTAGTGCTAGAGCAGTAGCTTTGGCATTTTCGCCAACATTATAGCAAATGTGGGCATCACTATTAATGCTTACCATAGTATTATGCTTTTTGGCAAGTTTGGCAATTTGACTGCAAAAAGCAAAACTACCCGGTCGAACAATGAACGAACTGTTATTAATTTCCAGAGCCTTGTTGTAGTTCTTGGCTGTACGCACTACCGTTTCCATATCAACAGGATACTTGGGGTTTCCTGGATGCGTGATAACGTGTACAAAAGGATTTTTAATTGCTGCCACCATCGCTTCAGTATTTTCCCATAAAGTGGTTCCGGTGTATCCTGTTCCATCATGGAATCCAGCTAAAACGATATCTAGATATTCGGACATTACGAATTCGGGCATATCAACATTGCCTTGAGAGTCCAGTATATTGGCCTCTACCCCTCTTAAAACCTCAACTCCATGTATTACGCGAGGAATAGATATCAAGTTAGTAAAATGGTACCAGTGAGGGGCCCCTGGCATTTTTAGACCATGATCAGTAATCGCAATCGTCTTGAGTCCCTTTTCGCTTGCTTCTTCAACAATTTCTTTGATAGTACTGTATCCATGACCGCTGGCGGTAGTATGAATATGCAGGTCTGCTTCCAATTTCATTATCTTTTCACCTCCTTTCAAATTCATTTTACTCCCTGATTATTAAACTACATGCATTGATAAGTAAATAAAATGTAAAAGAAGAGGAGTCAACAGAGGCCAACACAGGGACGTCAGGCTGTGTGAAAAGTCCCGTAATCGTCCAGCCTCAGCTCCATAGTGGAGAACAGCAACGAAGCATTGGACAAATTTCTAGCCTTTGTCCCTAAAATAAGTTTAATTCTGGCCACAAGTGGAGCGACTGAAAATTGCAAGACAGTTTTCACACAGCCTGACGTCCCTGTGTTGGCCGGATATTTTTAATTAGTGAATAATCAAACAAAGGGAGGAAGATGCAATAAGATAAAGGAATAATAACAATGTAGAAAATATAAAAGGATGGGACAGTAGAACAGAATATACTTCGTCCAGCAAACCCAACTTATCAACGATAAAGTGGTTCACAAACACTTGTTAAAATCATATTTAATTATCGATATTAAGATGGAAAGGATAGTCCGATATGTTTACAAATAAGGAAAGTGATCAAATAAAAAAACTTCTAACGTTTTTGCGCCGGTCCGATATTGCAGGCCCTGAGATCACATCCTTTGTTGTGGAAGAATGCATTAAAATTGGGGAGAGCGAACTGGGCTTTTTTGGATTCGTTGATGATGCCGAATTGGAAATGAAGGCGCATTTGTGGTCCGAACAGGCGATGAAAAGCTGTGCCATAGACAATAAACCAGTAAAATTTCCCATAAAGACTGCCGGCATATGGGCAGAGTCAATAAGGACAGGGCAACCTTTTGTGGACAACAACTTTCAGGGATTCGATTCACGTAAGAAGGGTTACCCAAAGGGACATGTACTGCTACACCGTTATTTAAGTATACCGATTATTAGGGACAGCAAAGTTGTTGCAATACTGGGCCTCGCCAACAAGAAGCAGGATTATACCGACGCAGACTTTATTCATCTTAGTCTCTTTATAGAAAATATTTGGATGCTGTTTGAAAAGAAAGAAGCGGAGTTAGCGATAATCCGAAACGAAGCGTATTTTCGCGCACTAATTGAAAATGCATCTGATATAATTACTATTCTTGATGTTGATGGTGTTATACAATACAACAGTCCAGCCATAGAAAAGGTATTGGGGTACAGACAGTCGGAGCTAATATATCAAGAGGTATGGAAACTTATCCATAATGAAGACCTGCCTATCGTCATTGATGCCTTAGAATCCCTCCAACAGAATAATTCCGTAACATTGACGGTGGAATATCGTTTATTACATAAAGCCGGATCTTGGCGTTATTTTGAAGCTACTTGCAGCAATCTACTGGAAAATGATGTCGTGAATGGGATTATCATCAATTCCCATGATATCTCCGAACGCAAAGATGCAGAGTTATATCAAAAAGAAATATACCGTTTGGATCAACTGAACACTATTGGTCAAATGGCTGCAGGAATTGGGCACGAAATACGTAATCCAATGACTACTATTCGTGGTTATCTCCAATTGCTACAAAATGAGGAAAAACTTCAGGCATTTAAAAGCCAATTTGAATTAATGATCGAAGAAATAGACCGGGCAAATTCCATTATCTCTGATTTTTTATCCCTGGCTCAAACTAAGCCATCTGAAACTAAGATGCGTAATTTAAATGACATAATAACAAAAATATTTCCACTTATTCAGGCAGACACTCTTTCAAAGAATATGGAAATAGTATTTAAGCCTGGAGAAATCCCGCTTGTTCCTTTAAATATAAAAGAAATGCATCAACTTATTCTCAATTTATGTCGTAATGGTTTAGAAGCAATGAAGGAAGGCGGATGCTTAATGGTGAGGACATTCAAAGATGGGCAGGAGGTAGTTCTAAGTATTAAAGATGAGGGTACTGGAATTCCAATTGAAAATTTAGATAAGCTTGGAAAACCATTCTTTAGCACCAAAGATAACGGAACTGGATTAGGGCTTGCCAGTTGCTATAACATTGCAACTCGTCATAAAGCAGTGATTAATATCGATACCAGCCCAAGAGGCACTACATTCTTTATTCGGTTCAAATGTTGACCCTCTGTTGGCCCTAAAATAGGCCCTGCAGATTAGACCAATAAGGCAGCAGTACATAGTAGATCAAGGGTAAAAATATGGCTGGCAGCATATTGCCCACTTTTATACGGGGCAGGTCCAGAATGTTCATCCCGATGGCCAATATGAGCAGACCTCCTACAGCGGACATCTCAGTTATGGCTGCCTCGACTAGAAACTGCTGCAGGAAAGATGCGCTGATGGTTATGAGTCCCTGGTATATAAATACCGAAGCTGCGGAAAATAATACTCCCAGGCCCATGGTGGAGGCGAAAACTATGGAAGAGATACCGTCTAATACCGATTTAGCAAACAAGGTCTGATGGTTGCCTGACAAACCGCTCTCCAGTGAACCTACGATAGCCATAGCCCCGACACAGAATAAGAGACTGGCGGTTACAAAGCCGTGAGAAATATTACTGCTCGAAGAGGCAAATTTTGACTGCAACCAGTTGCCCAGGTTTTCCAGGCCATTCTCGATTTTCATCATTTCGCCCAATAGACTTCCTATGGCTAAACTGAATATCAAGAGGAGAATATTAGCGGTTTGGAAAGCATTCATAAGACCGATTAATACAACGGCGAGCCCGATGGCCTTCATAATAGTATTATTATAGGATTCAGGAATTCCTCCCCTGAACATCAGTCCGATCAATGCTCCGACAATAATAGCCCCTGTGTTAACAATAGTACCCAGCATAATATAAAATCTCTCCTATCTGGCCAACAGGGGGACGTCAGGCTGTGTGAAAAGTCCCGAAATTGCCCAGTCTCAGCTCCATAGTGGAGAAAAGCAACGAATCATTGGACAAATTTCTAGCCTTTGTCCCTAAAATAAGTTTAATTCTGGCCACAAGTGGAGCGACTGAAAACTGCAAAACAGTTTTCACACAGCCTGACGTCCCCCTGTTGGCCTATTTGATGTCTTTGAGATAACGGTACAGGGTTGCTTCAGATATTTGCAGATGCAGGCAGACTTCGGAAACCCCTCCTTTGATGCGGAAAACACCTTTTTCGTTAAGCTGCTTGATAACTGCCTTTTTTTCTTCCGGAGTCATCCGGGAAGGCGATATGGCACTATCTTTCAGGGCTCCATTAATAAGCAGCAGCACATAATCTTCCAAATTAGAAGAAAATGATGCCGCAGATGATGGTTCTGAGGCGGCCGGAAAGGCAATTAAATTATCCAGCATCTTTCTTACTGCCAGTGGTGCGGAAATATCCAGATTGACACAGAGCATGCCGATCATTTTTCCATTGGAATCCTTAATGAAACAGGTGTTGGAACGAATGTCTTTTCCCTGCAGGGCCTTTTCCATGTTATTTATTACATAATTCTGGTCCTGATTGAGTTCCAGTACTTTTTGGGCTACCGGCGACATAGTACCGCCCTTTTTTCTGCCGGTTAAGTTGTTTTCGCTGATCGCGATTATGCTTTCCTGAGTTTCTGTAACATCATGGAGCACGACTTCACAGTAACTGCCGAATACCTGGGACAGGAATTCAACTATAGGAATAAATGAATTTAATATGGACCTTTTTTCATCCACTTGCTTCAACCCGCCCCTTCCTTTGACAATGCAATTATTATTATGACAAAATAATTATCAGAAAAATACTAACACTTTGAATAGTAAAAAGCAATTGATAATGTTTGTGAGGACAGGGGGATAGGCTTAAAATATTACATTGTTGCAAAATAATATTTGGGGCATTAATCTATTAATAAAACTTCCGGCATTATCAGTCAATATACAAATATATACTTGCCTATCTTTGAAAACCCTGTATACTTCACTTCATTTTCATAGATGGCTATGTCCTGTGGGCATGAGGGGTTAGTAAGGATAATATAAGGATGATGATTAATCTATTGGTTTAAAGCCCTCGCCCAGGACATCATGGGTATTTTGCACGCTGACAAAAGCAAGGGGATCATGGTTTTTGATAAAGTCGCGCAGATGGATGAATTCACGGCGGTTGACTATGGTTATGATTACTTCCCGTTCTTCACCGGTATAGGCTCCTCGAGCATCATATATGGTGGCACCCCGTTCCAGCTCTTCTACAATAAAACGTTTAATGAGTTCACTTTCTCGGGTGATAATGGTCACATGTTTGCGAACATTAAAACCGCCTATTACTGCATCGATTACCAGACTATATAAAATTACACCTAACAGGGCGTACATACCTTTTTCAATACCGAAGGTCAATGTAGCGGCAATGGTGATAAAGAAATCAATGATAAAGAGGCCTTTACCCAGATCGATATGGTAAAATTTGTACAGAATACGGCCTGCTATATCAGTTCCTCCACTGGAAGCATTCTGGTTAAAAAGCAGTGCGATCCCGATGCCGGAGATCAATACTCCAAAGATCAGCTGTACCAGGGTGTCGCTGCCAAGCGGGGCATTTAAGGGGTAAAGTAATTCCAGCCCCCAGATAAAGAGAGGTATTGAGATACTGCAGTAGATGGTTTTAAAACCAAAGACTGCTCCCACTAATATGAAGCCGGTTAACAGCATGAGTATGCTCATAAGCAGCACCAGGCTTCCCAGGGGAAACTGCGGCAAAAAGGTATTTAAAACCAGGGCCAGTCCATTGATACCTCCGGCAGCTATAGCGTTGGGGGCCAGAAAGAAATAAAAGCCGGCTGCATCCATAAAGGCCCCAAGAGTGAGCAGAAAGAAAGCTCTGAAAAATTGCTTCATAATGGCCATCCTCTATACTTTTATTTATTATTCCTCAGTAAAGGCATAATAACTCTTTTTGGGTAGGACATCAAAAATCAGGATGATAAAAAAACCATGCATTCATCAGCAAGCTCACCTCTTTCCTTTCAAAACCTTAAGATAATAAGTAATTCAGGTGGTTAGCGGTTATATCTTTTAATACGAGCTGACACTATGATTTCCCTGCCTGCTTCAACCTTACCGGACTTATATTTTAAGAAATGCGAAGGAGGGAAATCCTGCGGATTTCCCTCCTTCCGAGTTTGAGGGGGAAATATAATGGTATTGGTCTAGAAAAGTTTATATTCCTGCAGAAGTTGGGCTTCCTCCTGCTGGAGACTTTGCTGAAGTTCAGGTGTCATGCTGACTTCCAGATGATTCTGGACATGGCGCACATTGGTCAGGGCTTCGGAAACTTTTCTCTCCGCATATTGAATTTCCTGTGGCAGCAGGCTGCTCTGAGCCTGAGTCACAGCGGTATGGGCCTGGTGCGCGGATCTAATGGCATCCTGGGTTGATTGATGGACCTGTTCGTTCAGCTTCTGGTAGCGGCTCTTTACTGTCAAACTCATCTACCTCCTGAATAGTTGGTTTATGTTGAGCAGTTTAGATATATAAAATTACCCTTAATATATTTATTGCCATTAAGGACCATTTTTATAGCTGAAAAAATTAATAAAATTATTTTTTAAGGGTTCATAGGGTCATATGTCGAATTTAATTGGAGTATATATAAAATAAGGAGTATAAATTTGAATCGAAGAGGTACATTTTAGAACTGTTATGGTGGTATGTGGTTTGGATCTTATGCTGATCCGGAAGGCGGACCTTATCTTTTTCGAATTTATCATATTTTAACCTGGTTAATTATATGTAATATTGTATATGGAAATTATACCCAAGCCATCATTGACATTGTATGTGTAACGATGAACTTTATTGCTGCTAAGCAGCGACCTGAGATTGGCATAATCGCTTCGATTGAAATCCGCTACTCTAACGGTAAATTCCGATGGCTCCTCAGCCAAGGCATTATTCAGGTAGGTTTTAAACCCCTGGAAATTCTGAACCTGCAGTTCGTTATACACATAGTAATTATATTGAGTTGCGGTGCAGGAGGGGTATTGTAACTTATCCCAATGGTGGTCTTTATACATATCCAGGTTATTCAGATTATAATATGCATAACTTAAAGCTCCGCTGCCTCCGGGCTCTATCTCGTCATCCCAGCATACATCGAGCTGATAATATTGATTATCCACCTTTACGATATTCCAGGCATGATTATACCACTTTCCTTTATAAAGCGAGGTGCCGTAAACCACCATCGAATTCAGCCCGGCTTCGCTGCACAGCATGTGCATGGCTTCGGCATAACCCTCGCAAACTCCCCGGCCCAGAATCAGAATTCCATAAGCGGTATAAGAAGAAGCTGGTATGGAACCGGCCTGGAAATTGTCATAATCGTATTCGGTATTATTAATAATATAATCGTGCAGAGCTTTTTCTTTTTCATAGTCACTCATACCTGGCTGGATAAGCTCATTGACAATTTCGTTTACCTTTTTTCTTAAAGCTAGATATTGGGAATCACTATAGACATATTCAATGCTAGCCTCCAATTCATTTCCGTTGTACAGGCAATGCCACTTCTTATATACCTGAGCTGCTCCCATTTTAGCATCAAGAGACTTCTGCGCTGCTTCCAGGGCTGTTTCAAAGTCCTCCTGAGGATCGCCGTCGGTGTAATTATTCACATTAATCTTAAATTGAGGTTCCATATTAAGCAGGGCTGTTTCCAGCACCACCTGCAGCTGATCGGCGTTGGCAGCTGAATAGACCCCTGGGGAGCCTATCAACTGGGGAGGAAAGCGGCTGGCTCCATTGGCATAAAGACCACTGGCCTCTGCAGCAGCAGTGGAAATAACCTGATCCTTTTGAACCAGTTTTTCCAACAGGGTATAATCCTGGTTCTTTAGCTTGCTCTGCAGGGCCAGGTAGGAAATCCAGACCATGTGGTCCCGGCGAAATTGACTTGAATTAAGCTGGTTATAAGCCGTGGCATCCAGGATACCTAACTGCCAGGCCTTATTAAGGGACTGATTCCAGGTAAAATCTCCCCGGCTCTCACTGTAAGCCAGAGTTCTTAATATGAAACTCATATACTGTTCGACAGATAGAGCAGCATAGGGCGAAAAAGTGTTAGTATTGGTTCCGGTGGTTAATCCCTTCTGATACAGGTATGCTATATAGGGATCAGCCCAGCTGGGGACATCCCGAAAAGGATGGGTTAATCCGGCCTGAAGTGCGTAGTCCTCCTGGCCCAGCAAGCGTACCAGCATCACTGCTCCTTCTGCGCGGGTGGGTATCCGCTCCAATTCAAAACCTTTTTGAGTGCCGCTAAATACACCCAGACAGCATAAAGCATCAGCCTCGGCTTGATGTTCAATGCAAATGGCCCCCTGGGTATCTTCTGGACAGAATATATACAAAGAATTCAGCATTAATAACCCGGTAAGCAATATAATGAATAATCGTTTCATAGCGTACTACCTCTTGTCGATTAATAATTATATGATAAGTTTACCATACCAGGGAGATTTTTCTTAAATAAAGCCTATAAAGGTTTTGGTTTAATATCAGGGATTGAAGGGGCGGAACTTAAGGCCGGCATGAAGACCGCGATCACCTGAGCTACCACTTCTTCAAAATTCAAGTTGTTGGTAATAATAAAGTCTGGATTAATTACCGTTTGTATGGATACCGAAATTATAGTACTTAAAATCAGGGGATTGATGGCGGAATTAAAAGCCCGCTGGGATTCTGCCACCGTAATCATTGCTTTAATCCGTTCCATGCGGAAAACATTAATTTTTTGCCAGAGCTGGGGGTAGTACTGACTCAAGTCCTCCATAACCCGCTGGCTTATTATCGAATTTCTTTCCGATATTAGATAATTAAATATTTCTTGAA
>CAZBKS010000011.1:0-13776 GCA_964492475.1 uncultured Syntrophomonas sp.
TTGCGGGTAAAAGCAACCCCGGTTCCACAGTCCTGTCCCATATTGCCGAATGCCATGCATTGGATGTTTACAGCCGTACCCAGATGGTCATCTATCTTGTTGATGCGCCGATAGACAATGGCTCTCTGGTTATTCCAGGAATTAAAAACCGCTTTAACGGCCATAATCATCTGTTCCCGTACGTCCTGAGGGAATCTAAAGCCCTTTTCTTTTTCTACCAGCGATTTATACTCAATAATAATAGCCTTTAATTCATTAGCAGGTATTTCGTAATCAAATATTAATCTTAACTTGCTTTTGAATCTTTCTACAATATCGTCAAATCTGCTATGATCAATATCCAATACCACGTTGCTGAACATTTGTATGAATCTGCGGTAACAATCATAGGCAAACCTTTCATCTCCGGTCAGCTCTGATAAACCCTGCACCGAATCATCGTTGAGACCCAGGTTCAGTACGGTATCCATCATACCCGGCATGGAAACTGCTGCTCCAGATCTTACTGATACCAATAGCGGATTTTTTTTATCTCCGAACCTCTTGCCCGTCTTTTCTTCCAATCTACTTAACGCTTCAAATGCTCTATCCAACATTCCGGCAGGAAAATTCCTGTCTGCAGCAAGGTATTCGTTGCAGGCTTCGGTACTAATTGTGAACCCTGGTGGAACCGGCAGTCCAATGCGTGTCATTTCTGCCAGATTGGCCCCTTTTCCTCCTAGTAAGGAGCGCATATTGGCATCCCCTTCTTCAAATAAGTATATATACTTACTGTCAGACATTACTTAACCTCCTATAGTATATTTCCAGGATTTTGCTGGCTGTTTCTTCTACAGCGCGGTTGGTTACTTCAATTACCGGACATCCAAGTCTTTTCATTATTTTTTGTGCAAACTCAAGTTCTTCTGCAATTCTTTCCGGATTGGCGTAATTGGCCTGGCCTTTTAAACCCAGGGTTTTAAGTCTTTCAGTTCGGATTTGGTTGAGCTGCTCCAAATTTATGGTAAGACCTATGACTTTACCCCTTTGAGCAGCAAATAATTCTTCTGGAGGGTGTACTTCTGGTACCAGTGGGACATTAGCAACTTTGATACGTTTATGGGCCAGATACATGGACAGTGGTGTCTTTGAAGTGCGAGATACACCAATCAGGACGATGTCCGAGAGTTCTATGCCCCGGGGATCTTTGCCGTCATCGTAGCGTACTGCAAATTCCACCGCCTCAATACGCCGATAATACATTTCATCAACTTTTCGAAGTAAACCCGGTTCCCTTCTGGGTTCTATATGACTGACATTATTAAAAGCAGCAATCACCGGTCCCAGGATATCGATACAAACCACCCCATATTTATCAGCTTCAGTTCTGAGGTGAAGGGCAAGTTCATCTATGACCAGAGTATATGCAACTAGAAATCTATTGGCTGCAGCCTGATGGATCACTTCATCAATAGTCTCAACATTGGATATGTTGGGAACCTGTCTGATCTCCATTTCCCCGGAATTAAACTGGCTGGCAGCGGCCCTTACTACCATCTCTGCAGTTTCGCCTATGGAATCCGAGACTATAAAGACTCCCGGCAGATGATTCACCAATTTTTACCCCCTTTCTTTATGTCTGGATGCCAGGTCCAAAAATAGTCTGGCAATATTAGTTTTGGTGAGTTTTCCGATAACCTCCGGCCGCTCCTCACCTTCTTTATCTATGAGATATCGCACCACGGGGAGGCTGTCGATTTCATGTTCGACGATTTTCTTTACTGCTTCAACTACCGTTTCATCAGTAGTAGTAGTTATTATATTAGGCATGCGGGTCATTATCACGCTGACCGGCATCTTATGAATATCTGCCTGGCCAAGAGTGGTTTTCAAAAAATCTTTGCGGGATACCACCCCGGTCAAATAATTATCATTATCGATGATAAAGATGGTTCCGGTGTCCTCGACAAACAAGGTAACGATGGCATCGTAAATGCTGCAGCTTTCTTTCAGTACCACCGGCATGGACTGAACGTCTCCGACCCGGTAATTATTCAAAAGCCGTTTAATTTCGTTATCCACTGCTTCGGTTTTAAAGGTATATCCCACCCGCGGCTTGGCTTCCAGAAATCCTGACATGGTAAGCACTGCTAGATCAGGTCTTAACGCAGCTCTGGTTACACATAATAAATCGGCTATTTTCTCGCCGGTTATAGGTCCGTATTCTTTTACTATTTCCAGGATTTTCTCTTGCCTCTCGTTCAGTTCCACAAAATACACCATCCAATTATGCTATACTTTTTATGAACTTTCACCCTATTTATATATCCTAACTAATTATATATACTATATCAAATGAAAAAATCCTGTTTAATTATTCAAAAAAAGCATCATTTATAGCACGATTTTGCTAAAATCAGCAATAAACCTGCATAAATTGGATATTGATTTTAGTAATCCCAGTCGGGCATTTTTTAATATCTCATCATCAACCATTACCATAACCGCCTCAAAAAAATTATCCACCTCTGGTCTCAAACCCGCAATAGCCTTCATGGCCAGCTCATATTCTCCAGCTTGGGCGGCTGACAGTACCGTTTCCCGGACCTTCTCAAGTTGCTTATACAGTTCCATCTCACTTGCATCAATCAGCTTGTCAAATTGGACTTCCTCAGACTGCCATTGCCGGGACAGGTTATGGGAGCGGTTAAATACCACCATCAGGTCATCAAATTCCGGCCTGGTCTTGAATTGCTGCAGGCATACCGCTCGATTATACAGGTCGGTTATATCAAACGCTGCCGGCATGATAACCGCATCAATAACATCATATGCTATGGTTTTTTCCATCAGTACTCCACGCATACGCTGTAATATAAAATCGGCTACTTCTTTAACCGTATCTTCCAGGTTCTGCTCCGGTTTAATGCTGCTAAAGCCTGCATAAGCTTTGCTCAATACATCCTCAAGATTTAGTTTTAAATTCTTGTTGATAATTATATTTACTATACCTAGAGCCTGTCTGCGCAAAGCATAGGGATCCTGTGAACCGCTGGGTTTTATACCTATAGCAAAAGACCCGATAAGATTATCCATTTTTTCACTCAGACTCAAGACTATGCCAGTGGGTGTTTCCGGCAGTTCATCACCGGCAAACCGAGGCAGGTAATGTTCAAATACGGCTTGGCTGATCTCTTCTTCTTCGTCGCTTTTTTGAGCATAATAGCGCCCCATAATTCCCTGCAGTTCAGGAAACTCATAGACCATACTGCTCATTAAGTCAGCCTTGCACAGATAGGCGGCCCGCACCAATTTCTCCTCCTGGCTCAGGAAAGTCTCCGAACCGATATAACAGGCCAGAGCTGTAATTCGATTCACCTTGTCCATTATGGTTCCCAATCGCTCATGAAATAGTACGTTGGACAGACTAGGAGTCATATCCTGCAGTGGTTTTTTAGTATCCTCCCGCCAGAAGAACAGGGCATCCTCAAGGCGCGCCTTGATAACCCTTTCATTTCCAGCCCGGACTATATCCAGGCAGTAATCGGTTCCGTTTCTAACTCCGATAAAACCTGCTATCAACTTATCTTCAGCATCATAAACCGGGAAATATCTCTGGTGTTCTATCATGGAAGTAGTTAACACCTCGGGGGGCACTTCCAGGTACGAACTGGAAAATTGACCATAAAAGGCATGAGGATATTCTACCAGATAGCTAATCTCCTCCAGCAGTTCAGGATTATCCATAGCTCTTCCGCCCTGAGCCTGTGCTATATCCTGCACCTGCTTCCAGATCATAGCTCTTCTCTCTTCCTGATCCAGAACAACATAGTTTTCGCGCAATGCCTGGAAATAATCTGCCGCATCCTTTACCTCCAGCGCTCCCTGACCCAGGAATCTATGTCCCCAGGTAATATTACCTGATTTAATATTTTCTATCTCCAGGTCTATCACCTGCTCACCAAAAAGCAGCAGAAGCCACCTTATCGGTCGGGCAAAACGGGTCTGGTAATATGCCCAGCGCATTGATTTAGGGAATACAATGGAATATACAATTTCCTTAACCATATCTGCCAGCATATCTGCCGCCGGCCGGCTGATTTCATTTTTTATTGCAAAAATATATTCTACTCCATCTACTTCTTTAATCACCAGGTCTTCCACCCTGATCCCTTGTCCCCGGGCAAAACCCCGGGCAGCAGGGCTGGGGCTGCCTTCTTTATCAAAAGCTATGGCCTTTTTGGGGCCGCGACTTTCTATTATAGCATCCTGCTGCATTTCATCCAGCCCAGTGATATGAAGGGTTAATCGGCGCGGGGTGCCGTAAACCTTTAACTCGCTGTAAGCGAGCCGGGCCTCCGCAATTTTTTTCCGGGCCGCATTTTCCATGTCTTTTAAAGCTTTGGACATATAAGCAGAGGGTAATTCCTCCACCCCCAGTTCAAACAATAAGTCTCTAGCCATTACAGCACCTCCTCATCAGTAAGAAATTCCCGGCGGCGGTTTTCATCTTTTAACAGAGGATATCCCAGCGTTTTACGCTGCTCCAGATACCTGCCGGCCACAATTCTGGCCAGATTTCTCACCCGGGCAATATAACCGGTTCTCTCCGTTACACTGATCGCCCCCCGGGCATCCAAAAGATTAAACAGGTGCGAACATTTTAACACGAAATCATAGGCTGGAAGCACCAGTTGATGTTCTGCCACTCTCAAGGCTTCTTTTTCACAAAGATTGAACATGGTGGTTAAGGTTCCCACATCAGCCACCTCAAAATTGTAATGGGAATGTTCTACTTCACCCTGATGGTGAACATCAGCATAGCTGATACCTTCTACCCACTCGATGTCATATACACTCTCTTTATTTTGTATATACATGGCTATTCTTTCCAGGCCATACGTAATTTCAGCACATACCGGTACACATTCAAATCCTCCGCATTGCTGGAAATAGGTGAACTGGGTTATCTCCATTCCATCCAGCCAGACTTCCCATCCCAGGCCCCAGGCTCCCAGAGTAGGCGATTCCCAGTTATCTTCGACCAGTCGAATATCATGTTTATCCGGATCAATTCCCAGGTCCTTTAAACTATTCAAATACAGGTCGATAACGTTATCGGGAGATGGTTTTAATATAACCTGATATTGATAGTAATGCTGCAGGCGGTTGGGATTCTCTCCATATCTTCCGTCGGTAGGTCTGCGAGAAGGTTCAACATAGGCTACGTTCCAGGGTTCAGGACCCAGTGAGCGTAGAAATGTTGCAGGATTCATTGTTCCCGCTCCTTTTTCCATGTCATAAGGCTGTTGTATTATGCATCCCTGTTTTCCCCAGAAACTCTCCAGACGCAGGATTATCTCTTGAAAATTCATTAATTTACCTCCTCCAATGATGAAAAATATAAATACCCGTCCCGGTACAGGGACGGGTATTACCCGCGGTTCCACCCTGGTTGGCTTATGCCCACCTTATAAATTCAGGTTTTACTAACCATAAAGGCTTTCCTCCTGATAGCTCCAAAGCGCCTTCAGAACCTTATCTCTACCGGTTTCCAGCTGGCCCGGCTCTCTGTTAGAGAATACTCTTTCTTACTACTCTTCTTCATCACTTTGCATATGAAATTCTGAACTAAGTTTATCAACCGTCCTCTATCGTGTCAATGCCAATTGAATAAGACTTAGCATTAGTATTGACATTTCCATACTATTTGTTACATATTGCTGATTCAAGTCACTACTGATATGTACTCACAACTAAATTACATCAACTTTCGCATCTGCACACTGGCGAGTTTTATGCTTTGTCTTGGCAAGGAGCCCACAGGACCACAACTTGGGCTCGCTGCGCTCGAAATAATAGTGAAGCCCACAGGACCACAATTTGGGCTCGCTGCGCTCGAAATAATAGTGAAGCCCACAGGACCACCCCGTTAACGGGGCAACCGATATGCCTTCATTTTTATTACGGCATAATTAATGGCGCAATTTGGTTTCGCCATGGGCTCAGATGAATTAAATGAAGGGTAAGGCTTTTATAACATCATTTTATCTTTAAGATTTCTTATAGTCCTTTTCATGCTGAATTTTCTTTCCAGATGGTATTCCAGGTAAGATTCCAGAAAGGCCTCAAGCTGCAGCAAAGACTGATTCGATGCTTTAACCCTACTGACGGTTTTTAAATTGGCATCCAGCAGCAGACGTAATAACGCCAAGGTTGGGGCAGAGAGCGGGTAAGTGGAGGAAGATTTTTCCCGGCATTCTTCACATACCGCAGCTCCTTCCGGCATATCAAAAGCAGTTACCCGGGTGCTCCCGCAATTCCAGCAATGCGTTAATGAGGGTGTATAGCCAAGACAGCTCAGTAATTTAAGTTCAAAAGACCTGATTATAAGTGGGTTAATGCCCCATTCATCAATATACTTCAGTACCTGCAGGGTATGCAGGTATAAATCGCTTAAAGGCATCCTTTCCATCAACGATTTATCAAGCAGTTCCATAATATACACAGCATAAAGCATTCTTTGTATGTCTTCGCGGGCATTGCCATAAAACTCAATTAGTTTGCCCTGGGTTATCAAATCCAGTTCTCTGCCGCTGCTGAAAAACAGCAGTGAATGACAGAATGGCTGAACACAGGCTCTCAGACTGCTCTTAGGTTTCTTTACACCCCGGGCAACTGCGCTTACTTTGCCTTCTTTTTCAGAAAATACACTCACTATTTTATCTGCTTCTTTTAAATCACTGGTTTTTAAAATGATGGAGCGGCTCTGATAGTACATGATATCACTCTTTCCAACAGGTACTTAATAGTCTTGGGATAATCCTCCCCCAGCCGTCCTGATGGGTTTTCACAACACTTCTAATGGGTAGCCCGGTATGCCGTTATCAGTTCTTCCGCACTGCTGCTGCCAATTCTATGTACTCCGGCATCTATAAGCTGCAGGGCAAAATCCAGGGTTTTGATTCCCCCACTGGCTTTAACTTTCAATTCAGGCCTTTTGATACTATTAATAATAGCTATATCATCAAGGCTCACTCCCCGGCTGGCAAATCCGGTGGAAGTTTTAATATAATCGGCTCCTAGATCTCCTATAATGGCCGTCATCTGCTTCAACTCGCCTGCAGAAAGCAGGGCAGTTTCTACAATGATTTTGAGTAAATAATCATAATCCTTTCTCAACTGCAGCAACTTCCTAATTTCATCGGCTGCTGCTTCGAAGTCCTGATCTTTCACCGCACCTATATTTATAACCACGTCCAGTTCACTAGCCCCTTCAATTAATGCCCGTTCAGCCTCTCGCAGCTTATTCTGGGCAGCAGTGGCCCCCAGGGGGAAGCCAACTACCGTACACACACCTACCCGAGTGCCTCTAAGAATTTGATTGGCCAACCAAACCCGACTGGGATTAATGCAAACAGCAGCCATATTTAATTCGGCTGCTCTTTCACACAATATTACTATATCTTCTCTCCTGCCATCAGGTTTAAGGTTGGTGCTGTCCAGATAAGATGCCAGCATACATGTCAACTCCTGCTTCCAGCTGCGTTTTTCATGATTTACAAACGATATCCCAGCTGATTAAGATTGCTTTCGCTATCCCGCCAGTTTTTCTTTACTTTTACCCATAAATCCAGATAAACGGGTTGGTCAAGAAAACTTTCGATATCAGCGCGGGCCTGTTCACCAATTTGCTTCAGCATTTGGCCATTCTTGCCTATCACTATACCTTTCTGCGAATCACGTTCAGTATAAACTACCGCTCTTAAGTACAGCTTGCCTCCATTTTGCGGTCTGAATTCTTCAATATCAACAGCCAGAGAATGAGGTATTTCGTCCCGGGTAAGAATCAAGGCTTTTTCACGGATCAGTTCACTTACAATAAAAGAGACCGGTTGGTCGGTCATATCCTCCTCCGGGTAATACAATGGACCTTCCGGAAGATAATTAAAAGTATGAGTCAGCAACTCGGGCAGGTTAGTACCATGAGCAGCCGATACTTCTATTATTTCAGCAAAGTTCATTTGAGCGATAAAAGGCTTAATAAAGGCTTGGATTTCGTCGGCGCTGCTTAAATCAATCTTATTGACGACCAGGAATATGGGGACTGAGGACTGCTGCAAATGATTAATAATAAACTCCTCGCCTCCTCCATAGGGTCGGGTAACATCGGTAATATAAAAAATGAGATCAACTTCATGCAGGCTTCTAGTAGATACATTAACCATATATTCACCCAGAAGATGTCTCGGTTTGTGAATGCCTGGAGTATCGATGAATACTATCTGCCCCTTGGCACAGGTATGAATACCCTGTAAACGGTTTCTGGTTGTCTGCGGTTTTTCCGATACTATGGCAATTTTTTCTCCAACTATTTTATTTATCAAAGTGGATTTACCCACGTTGGGTCGACCTACTATACTAACAAATCCTGACTTCAAAAAATTAACCCTCCTGTGTTGATAACTTAAAAGCCTGCGGCAATAAGTCACTCAGAAGATACTGCTCAAATTCATCTTTTTCATTACTGACTATTACCTGTAAATCACGGGCAAATTCAGCCATCACCTGTAAACAAGCCCCACAGGGGTATACATATCCAGAGCCATTGCTGCAAATCGCTATAGCTGAAAATTCCACTTCTCCATTATTAACCGCATTAAAAAGAGCAGTCCGCTCAGCACAAACACTTAACCCATAGGAAGAGTTTTCGATGTTGGTTCCGGTATATATTTTCCCCGATTTACTTAAGATGGCGGCTCCGACTTTATATCCGGAATAGGGCGAATAAGATTTTTGCTGAGCTTTGCGGGCCTCTTCTATAAGGCAGCCTGCATCCATATTGATAATCCTCCAGTTCAAGTTGACTTAATGGGTCAAAATAAAATTATACCTTATTATTACTAATTAAACTACCGAGCTTAATAAAATACTATTTCCCTGCCTGGACTATCCCTGCAGTTGATTTCAAAATAAATACCGCCCAAATATTATAAAAGCCATAATTATAGCATTTATGGCACTCAATAACACCGCACCTGCTGCAGCATTTTTGGCGCTTCGGGCTAAAGGATGATACTCGACAGTTATCAGATCTACCGCTTTTTCCAGTGCGGTATTGGCGCATTCGGCAACAAAAACCATAAATATAGTAATGCAGAGCAATCCCCATTCGAGCCGGCTGATACCGAGAATAAAACCCAGGGCAGCCGCCACCAAGGCAGCAAAAAAGTGTATCTTCATATTTCTCTCGCTGCGAAGCACAAAAACAAGTCCGGATAGAGCACAAGAAAAACTTTCGTTTAGAGTTCTGTGTTTCATATTTTCAACTACCTTGCCAGTTTGACTTCACTCATTATTTTTTCTTCCAAATCCCGCATAGCTTTACGTTCATCTTCATTATTATGGTCATATCCTAATAGATGCAAGAGCCCGTGCGTAAGCAGATAACCCAGTTCTCTTTCCAGGCTGTGAGCATACTCCTTGCTCTGAAGTAAGGCCTGTTCCAGAGATATGACAATATCGCCCAGAATATTGATTTCAGCCTGCTCCTCAAAATCGGGTTCATCTTCACCCAGTTCATTCATAGCAAATGACAGGACATCAGTAATTTCATCTTTGTTTCTATATAAGGAGTTTAATTCCCGGATATATTCGTTGTCTACAATCAACACACTTAATTCTGTATTCTTTGATAGTCCTAATATTTGTGCAGCTTTTTCTGCTGTGGTTTTGATAATTACTTCCAAATCGCGGGTATAATCAACCCTGCTCTGCTGATTAATGATCATCGTATCCATCATTACCGCTCCTTTGCTCAAATTCCTTTTGTATGACTTCCGGGTACTCTATACGTTTATGATAGATTCCCTCCAGCACTTTATTAAACGATTCAGAAATAATATCCAGGTCCTTGAAGGTTAAATCACACATCTCCAACTGCCCATCATTTAATTTATCCCTGATTAACATCCTTACCATGTCGCGTATTTTTTCGGGACTGGGTGACTCCAATGACCTTACTGCTGCTTCTACTGAATCTGCCAGCATAACCAGGGCAGTTTCTTTGCTTTTAGGTTTGGGACCCTCATATCTAAAGTTATCCTCATTAACGTTTCCATCCCGATCTTCTTCCAGTGCCCGGCTGTAGAAATATTTGGCCAAACTGGTACCATGATGCTGTTCAATAAAATCAATAATGGTGTCAGGAAGATGAGCTTCACGGGCCATTTCTACTCCTTCTTTTACATGGGAGGTTATAATCAAGGTACTCAAAGCTGGGGCAATTTTTTCATGTGGATTGTCAAATCCTCGCTGATTTTCTACAAAATATTCCGGTCTCTTGATCTTACCAATATCATGGTATAAAGCCCCTACTCTTACCAGGAGCGGGTTAGCACCAATCGACTCTGCCGAGGCTTCGGCCAGATTTCCGACCATCAGACTATGGTGATAAGTTCCGGGAGCCTGAAGCAGGAGCCGTTTTAGCAGCGGGTTATTGGGATTGGAGAGCTCCAGCAATTTACTCATGCTGGTTATGGAAAAGGCAGCTTCAAGATAAGGCAAGACACCAATCATTAATACTGCCGATAAGATACCATTGACAGCCCCAATAGCAGCTCCAACAGCCAGGTTGCTTATATTAAGCTCATCACCGATAAACAGGAGAGTAACGATGGCTGCAATATCTGCCAGAGCTATGAACAAACCTGATCTGGCCAAATCTGACGTCTGATTGACGCGGTAAACTTGAAATATCCCCACCGTTCCGCCCACAAAAGCAGTAATAGCATAGAAAAGCTGGTTCCCCTCGGTTAATAAACCAACATACAAAGCCATAATCAAGGTGACAAAGTAAGCTAGCCGATCGTCCAGGAGAATAGCGATCAACATGGAGCCTGCCGCAACCGGCGCCAGGTATCCCATAAGATTCCCCAGACCCGGCTGATCTCCAATTTTAATGATCGTCAGGAAACGGGTTATAGATATAATTAATACGAAAATTAAGCCCAGCAGTAGAAGAAGCATATCATTCTTATAAATCTCCGGGTAATATTTGCGTACAAATTCTATAACCAGCCAGAAGGTCAGCAGAACAAATAATGCTGTCCCGATCAGGGTCAGGGCATAATTGTCAGTTCTTTGTATACCAAGTTGCTCAAGTATGGATATTTGTTCTTCCGTAACCCGGCTCCCCTCACGCACTATTATTTCCCCTGCTTTAATAGTTTTTTGCACTGGAGCTACTGAGTCCTTAGCTTCTTGAACAGCTAAATTCGTTTTCTCTTCATTGTAAATTAAATTCGGTCTTAATGAATTGATGCTTACCAGTTTAATTACTTCCCGGGCTTCCTGGGAATAAGGCAGAACATCTATCTTACCAACGGCTTCCTCGTTTAAAGCGGCTAGCGTTTCATCAGTGACTGGTTTATTCATGAGACTCTGTACCATCGAAAGGGAAGCTTCTTTCATCTGCTTCAGATCTTCCTGCTTGGCATTCAAAAGGTAATCGGCCAGGGCCTCATTTTCCAGGGCCAGGTCACTATATCGGGTGCTGGTACTCTGCAGCAGAGCCAGCAACTTGCTTTTTTGCTGACTGCTTTCCATTTTCTCTTCTGTATCTGTAAATAGTATATTTTGCAGGTTGGAGTAGAAAATTTCTATATCATTCTCAGCACTGGAAAGGGCATAGGCATCTTCCTGATATACCTTTTGTACTTTGGCAGCAGCCTGGTTTTTTAATTCCTCCGTTTGTTTTTCATCAATAATCGTAGCATTCACATTTGATTGTATGTCTCGTTGCGCAACTTCATCTGGTTTCAGCATAACCTGCTTGGGGTTGAAATTGCTGAAGAGAATAAGAATGGTTATTGTAAAAAATAAAAGGATGCTCAAGCCCTTTTTAATATTTGAGTTTTTAAAAAATAGATTGACATTTTTCCATAGATTGGTAAGTATTTTGGATATCCCCATCTATACTCTCCTTAAAAGCATTAAGCTTCCTATAGCATACACCGGTTTTCAACTTCAATAGCGCTTCCCATTGCTGGCCTCAAAAACTTCATAAGCATCAATAATCTTTTGAACCAGTGGATGCCGGATGACATCTTCTTTGGTAAGGTACTCGAAAGATATTCCTTTTACTCTGCTTAGAATTCGCTGTATCTCCACCAGTCCCGAATAATCTTCTTTGGGTAGATCAACCTGGGTTATATCACCTGTTATTACAGCTTTCGAACCGAAACCCAGTCTGGTCAGAAACATCTTCATCTGCTGGGGAGTGGTATTTTGAGCTTCATCTAAAATTATAAAGGCATCGTTTAGAGTTCTGCCCCGCATATATGCCAGGGGAGCAACTTCAATAATATTCTTTTCCAGATACCTCTGAGTTACATCTACACCCAGTATATCGAAAAGGCTATCATAAAGCGGCCTGAGATAGGGATTAACCTTTTCTATAAAATCTCCTGGCAAGAAACCCAGCTTTTCTCCTGCTTCCACTGCCGGTCTTACCAGTATGATTCGTTCCACCTCTTTATTCTTGAGTGCTCTGACCGCCATCACAACCGCCAGATATGTCTTGCCTGTCCCGGCCGGTCCAATACTAAATACTATGTCGTCTCGAATAATGGACTGTACATAACGTTTCTGTCCCAAAGTTTTTGCTTTTACAGCCTTACCCCTTACGGTTGTAAGCAGGGTGCCGGACACAATATCCTGGTGCCTGATCTTTTCTCCCTTTTTCATAAGTCCGTTTATATAGTTGATATCATTAATCGTAATTTGCCCCTCGGTTTCAACTACATCAATTAAGCCATGTAAAAGTTCATAGGCTGCATTTACCTGCTCTTCTTCACCCGATATAAAGATATCCGCTCCTCTCGACGACATTTCCGCACTGCAGATGCTCTTTAAATACTTGAAGTTTTCGTCATTGGTTCCAAATAAGCTTATTGCCTTTTCGTTATCATCAATAGATATTTTTACCTCTTTTCTTGCCAATAAGGGTTTCCCTCCAAACATTTGAGCAATCGTTAAAAAAATATACCTGGAGCTCTTTTGCCAAGTATTATATCTTAGTAATTATAGCACATGAAGGCATTCAATTGCCATTTTCGCCTGTATTTATTGGTTCGGCCAGGGCTATATCTTCTATAGTTTCTACTGCCACCTTGATTCTCAATACTGATTCGCTGGGCGAAGACAGGACTTCTATTTTAGAATCACTTAACTGCTGGGATTTATCTACTTTTCCCTGCAGGTTTTGCAAGGCTTTTTCTTTAGCGATTCTGGCCGCTTCTTTTTCTGTATACTCTTTAACTTCTAACACTTGTTCCTTTTCTACTATCTTCGATATTGCTAATTCTCCCAACGGGGTACTAATAGTCTTTTTAGTCTCAGTAGTTTTAAAAAGTTTAAACTCCTTTCTATCATCACCAAATATTTTGAATTCATTCCGGGGAGTTTTTATATATATTGTTTGCTTTTCCCGGCCGGTAAATTGGAGAGATTCCTGGTAAAGACTGCATTCTCCATACCCTTCATACCACACTCGAGCTTTCACGGTTCCTCTTGCTCTTACCAGGTAGTGATTTAATTTTTGATCTGCTTCATTGGGCATATACGGGTTGGGTTCAGGGACTACGATCCCGGATATAAGCACATCTCCTCGTGCTACCGCATCTCCTTCCCTAACCTTGGCCTGGCCTTCTAATATTAATATCTCCTCAATTACACCATCTTTACGGGCCAGGAGGTGACACGGACCGGTAACCTCATTTCCTGGTAGTATTTTCT
>CAZBKS010000012.1:0-13553 GCA_964492475.1 uncultured Syntrophomonas sp.
ACCATTTTAATTAGAGTTTGGGTCATGAAAACAGCCATTACGACCAGGATAAGAAAACTTAGACCAAAACGTCTCAAGTAAGTGAAGTGGGCTGAACCATTGAGGTGTTCAAATCTAACCAGGCCGGATATTGCATATACTGCAGCAGCAGCAAACTCAATAGCCACCAGATTGGCTGAAAACAGTAAGAACGCTCCCAGAGCCCATTCGTAATTCCTGGCAGCCAAGCAAAGGCCGCATGTAGCAAGAGGAGGAACAAGAGCAGTGGCTATTGCTACCCCAGGCAGGGCCGGACTTATTTTTTTATGTACAATGGCATAGGCTCCAGCCAGGCCCGACGCAAGGGCAATGATAACATCATAGATGGTTGGTTGGGTACGGGAAAGGATTTCCGCGCTGAAGTCAGGTCGGAGAGGAACCATACCTATTGCGAAACCAAGGCCAATTGCCAGTAAAATACCCAGAACCTCTGAAACGAGCGCATTTTCAAGCAATGTTTTGTCACCACTTGATAAACCCAGGGCAATACCAAAAATTGGTCCCATCAGGGGGGCTACCAGCATGGCGCCTATTACCACAGCGGTACTCCCTTCCAACAGCCCATAAGAAGCTATTATGGTCGAAATACAGACCAGTATGTAAAAAGAAGGGGATGGAGAAGAAGCGGAGCGAACCTGCTCATAAGTAGTTTGGCGTTCTTCACAGGTCATACTGCCTCGGAGGTCATCAAATTTATCCAGCATTTTATCCATGAATACCAGGGTTATCATTCCTCCATGCAAGAAGATAATTTTAATGCATTTCGACGATTTACCCTGGTTCTCCTCTAAATTAACCCATAAAAACAAATCATTCCCTTTGTTTATCCGGCTCTTCATTAGTATTATTATTGCGGCTGTCATCCGATTTACTAGGGAAGAGTGGTTTGGCGGCAGTTGAATAGGGAGTACCTGCTTTGAAAGGCCAGGCTTTGAAAACTACATAGCTGAAGGAGTATAACAACAGGAGCAACAGCCCGGCTAACAGACCTGCTCCCTGGCCAGGAATCAAAGGCATAGTAATAATAATAACTACGAGACTGGCTATGGCTATCCAGGAAGTATAGGGAAACCATGACAACTGGCAGTGCCCCGATGGGGGGCATCCCTTATACCTTCTGAAGCGGTAATGGGTAAGTAATATGACCAGATAAGCGAATAGAAGGGAAAATCCTCCGGAGCTTACTAAAAAGATATATATCTGACTGGGGAGCAGATAGGCCATACTTACACCTGCCAGCATGGCTAATCCAGAAAAAAGGATTCCTTTTATCGGGATATCGCCGCTGTCTATTAAAAATGCAGGAGCGTTACCGGTATCAGCCAGGGAACGAAGCATTCTGCCCAGCCCAAAAGTGGCCGCCAGCATAGTTGACAGTATAGCCGTTATTAAAACAATATTCACCGTATCGGCTGCGATGCCCAGACCCTGAACATTTAGTGCTGCTACCAGGGGACTCACATCTCCAGTTAGAGCATTCGTTGAGATCAAGGGCAGCATTACGGCAATTACCAGGATATATAATCCGATTAGAGTAAAAACCGTATATTTTATGGCTCTACGTACGGTTTTATGCGGATCCCGGGCTTCTGAAGAAGCCAGACCAATGATTTCAAAACCGGCATAACTGAAAAGAACTATCAGCATGCTCCCGGCAATACCACCTACCCCGCCTGGGAAAAAGGCTTCTGCGGTTAAGATGCCTGTTCCTACTGCTGCTTTGTTGGGAAAAAGGCCCAATATTAGTGATAGACCCAGTAGAATAAAACCAATCAGGGCAGCCAGTTTAATACCTGCCAGACCGCTTTCCAAATTGCTCAGCTTTTTGGAACCCAACAGATTTAGAAGGGTAACTGCGATTACCACCAGAATCGCTATTACTGGCAACGAGACTCCGGGAATCCAGGCCTGCAAGAAAAATGAAACCGCCGTAGCTTCACTGGACATGGCCAGAACCAGACCGGTCCAGTAAACCCAACCGACAATGAATCCCAACCATGGACCGTATTGTTGTTCTGAATAAGTCCGGAATGAACCAGGCTGCGGGTCGGCAACGGTCATTTCTGAAAGAGAAGTAAGTATTATATATACTAACCCCCCGCCTAAAACAAAAGATATGAGAATAGCCGGCCCGGCTGCTTGAATAGCTATAGCTGACCCTAAGAAAAATGATCCGCCTACAACAGTACCCAGGGCCAGCATGGTAAGCTGCCACACTGTAAGTCCATCCTGCTTCTTCACTCTGCTATACCTCCTGGCTTAATTAAATGAACTAATTATAGTATTGGCCCAACAGCTTTGTATAAATCAAATTTATTACCTGTCAAGTGCTGGCAAAAACAGGTATACCAAGCAGGAAAGAAGTTTTACTAAAGAGTGACAGAATATTTGATTAAGTATTATAAATACAAGTAAAATAATGGTAACAATAATACTTATGGATGTATGGAGGGAATTGTAATCAAAAAGTCAGAAAGTAAATCATGGATTTTCCTGGTAAATGCTCGTGACCATATAGAAGCAGGAATGCTATCGTCTATCCTGTCAGAAGCGGGTATTCCAGTTATGAACAAAAGCAAGGGTTCAGGGGCCTATATGGAAATATATATGGGTATCTCCCATACCGGGATAGATCTTTACGTGCCCGGGGATCGGCTTAATGAGGCTCTTCAGATATTAAGGGGACAAGTAGAAGCAGAGGAGCAGGTTGAAGAAAGCGGTGAAGTAGGATTAGTGGATTTGGAAAGAAAGCGCAGGAAAGGAAAGCAGCTTATTATAATTATTTACCTGGCGCCGCTAGCGTTGGGTATTATTTACATTATTATTAGTGGATTAATAAGGCTGTTTACAACTGTTTAAATGACTCAAGCACTGGGGTTACCGAGATAAGGCATACGAGTTCATACCTGCAACGTCCATATCGATCCGGGTAATAATCATCTAAATATCTTCTCCTTAAACTAATATCAATACTGGATACCATAGAGTTCAAAAAATACATTATATTTTGCCCACTCCTTTTTTAGGTGATGCTGGTCAGCTTCCCTTTAACTCATAATTTTCCTATAGGCATAATTTAACATCCTCTAATTAAAAACATAATAAATTTTACCAGATCGGTCGGGTAATAATAAATACAGGATATCTTAGTCTCAATCAAGGGATTAAGGAGGTAGTATTTCTTTTGCCGACCACAATAGGGATGATATTCTTAATATTTTTTGCTCTGGTGGTTTACTGGTTTTTAACCGTTGTACAGAAACCTGCTACCAGTAAGCGGCATGTTTGGCGTGATCTGCGTTATGGGTTGGATTTTGAAACTGCTCCGGAGATAATGGCATATCCTATCGAAGGGACCAACAAGGTGAGAAATGAGCTCAGGCTGGTTCAAGTCAAGGATGCCTGGATGGCCTGCTGGTCGGTGCAGGAGGGATTTAGGGGTGAAAAGCAGGCAGAAGCGCTGCCGGAATATGAAGAACATGACCTGGTACTGCGCATATATGAAGCAGGTGACCTGCTGCGCAGCCATGATATTAAAATAGATAAAATGCATGGATGCTGCAGACTTTACCTGCACAACTATCGGGCTTATTATGTTAGCCTGGGTTTGAAAAGAGGAAAAAAGTTTTATCCACTGTTGATATCAAATACTGTAATACCTAATGAGCTGCAATGATATTTGACTTTCGTCGGTTTCACCTGGCCAGTTCGTCCTGGTGGATGAGAAGCGATTAGTCTAGAATACGAGTACCCAGAAAAAAGCTGCACCTATGCCTCCAAGAACCACCAGCATAATATTTAAGCGCATCCAGGCCAATAAAACAGCTGCTATGGCTCCGGCCGCAGATGAAGATATTTCACCGGTTGATGAGAGTATACCTGGGAAAATCAATGCACCCAGAACCGCATAAGGGACAAACTGCAGAAAAGTACCTGCAAAGCGGGGCATTTTTTTATCTCCCAGCATAAGCAGGGGAATTAAACGAGGTATATAGGTTGCCAGCGCCATACCCACCACGATGAGAAGCAGTTCATTCATTTTTTAATCCTCCTGCTCCTTCGGGAAAGATAACAGTTGCCGTCAGTGCAGCCAGTATGGTACTCAAAATTATTCTCCAGCCTGCTGATAACCCTGCACTCATCGGTATCCAGGACAATGCGGAATTAATTCCTATCGAGATTAATACTACGATCAGAATCGGATAAGATTCTTTTAATGCCGGCACCAGTAATCCGATAAACATAGCATACAGTGCAATACCCATACTGGCCTGGAGAGCTGAAGGCAGGCCGGATGCCAGAAAAATACCCATCCAGGTACCTGCATTCCAGGCTAGAAAGGCCAGCATATTCAAAGCGACTATAAATAAGGGAGAAAGAAGCTGATCTTTTTGCAGGGAAGCTACAGAAAACGTTTCATCTGTAACCCCAAAGGCCATAAGATATCGCCAGGCTCTGGACACTGAGGCATCAATACGCATGGATAGGGAGGCACTCATCAAAAAATGTCGCAGGTTCAAAATAAAGGTAGTTAATATAATTTCCCAGGGATTGGTTCCCAGGGCTATCAAGTTTACGCCCACAAACTGACTGGCTCCAGCAAACACTATAAATGACATCAACAGAGCTATGTAATCAGGGATTCCCGATGATTTAGCAACCAGTCCAAATGTAATAGCAATAGGAAGATAACCCACTGCAATGGGGATCGAAGCCTTAAGACCCTGTAAAAAGGGCTGCCGGTGGGACGAAAACCTGTCAGGGTTAGGAGTTGAATTTGCCTTATAATTCTTCATATATGCAACTAATCCTGTCTCTTGTAATATATTCTAATAATATATCATAACTAACTTGATTTTTATAAGCTTAGCTTTGCTTAGCCAACGGAATTCGATAAAAAGGTAATACTTTATCTTATACCGCTGCAGATGGAGGCCGGAATTCTAATTCTGTAGGGATACAAAAAAACAGCGCCGGGAAGTTTCCCGGCACCAGTACGAAGACAGAATGGTTCCTTATTCTTCCTCTACTGCTTCAACATTGTTGGGACCATGATGATGGTGCTGCTCTACACAGCATTTAACTCCATAAGTTACACAAAGCCGGGGCCAATAGGTAGAATCCTCATATTCTCTGCTGTAGAAGCCTAAAACACTGTCATAAGTCTCATTGCATTTCAAGAGTATGCCATCGTTTACCACATAGCCTTTATACCATGCCTTTACCAGATCTGTAAGGTCTATCTCCAGCCAATCATTAATAAATCCTGGAGAAACACAGGTACAGGAAGGGCAGGAACAATCGAAATTAGGCCGGGTGTTCCAGGTGACTTTTAGTTCTTCCCATTTTTGAACTACAGAGTAAGCGCATAAATCCGTTGTCTCATTGCAGGGAACCTCATTTCGATATATCCACAGGCGCAAACAGGCTTTCACGATAAAGCTGTTGGGCGGAATCAACCTGCAATCATCCTGGCAGAGATCAAATTTCAACAAAGACTGATATTCATCATTGCATCCCTGAAACTGATTAGCGAACAGGTAATAACGGTCCCCAAAATTCTGATTTGGGTAGTACTCTGATATATAGGCATCCTTTTTGGGAGTAAAACAAATCCTGTTTAAGGGATGATAATGGAAACGCTTACTGGTCATCTATGATCATCTCCTTTCTTGTTTGATGTTATATAATATGGAAATGATGTATTTTGGTTACGAAAATACCATAAAAACGTCAAATATAAAGGGCACTGCAGGGTTGAAAGTCTATATTGTCGGGGTTGGGGGGAATCGGGGTGCAACTGCACCGAAGAACTCCCCGGTGCAGTTAAGTATAGTATTAAGTGGTTTCCACGCAGCAGTTTTGGTTGTAACACACCCATAATTTGGGCCATAGATCAGGATTATTAAATTCCCGGCTGTAGAATCCTATCAGACTGTTATTGGGGGCATCGCATTTTAACAGCAAGCCATTGTTCTGATAGTATCCGTTGTACCAGCGCTGAATAACTCCAGGATCGAGGTCCATGGTCACCTGCCCAAAATATCCCGCCGCAATATCTACATAACCGACCGGAGCAGTATAGTCTACCAGGGGTTTGGTGTTCCAGGTCACAGCTGGTTCACTCCAGTATTGTATTACCCGGTAGGCATACAGTCTGGTCGAGCACGGAATTTCATTCCTGTAAATATGAAGAAACAGCTGGTTGGGATCTAATTCACTATTAGGCGGCACCTGGTTGCAGACCAGGCTGCAGAAATTGAATTGAACCAATGATTGGTAATCATCTCCGGCACTCTTATATTTATTGGTATATAGATAGGGAACGTCTCCATAATTATTATTAGCATAATATTGTGAGATATAGGCATCCTTTTCGGGAGAAAAGTAAATAAAAGTAGGCAAAGCAATCAACTCCATTTTTTATTTCTAATGAATGATACTGGGAATAAATAAATAATGTTACTAAATTACTACAGGTTTCCTGAAACATTATAAATTATTGAATTATAGGTATCGATACCCTATTGAAATTGTTTAGTTAACGAAGGGTGATTACATGCACCAACTGTAAAACATTACATAAAATAGTATATATTAACTAAAGGGGGTTGACATTATGGAAAAACGTCGTGAAGTGGTCAACTTGCAATATCGTGTGAATAAAGCCTTTAAGGGCAAATATTTTATAGGCCATACACCGATCCTTTCTATATTTGACAGTTCTAACTCCTGGGGAGGATTGATTAATCCAGAGGACTCCGGGGTAAATCTATATGTTTGCACCTTTACCGTATCAAACTATTCCTCCAACCCTTTCCGGGCTCAGCTGTGGTTAAATTCCTCACCTGTGGGGGGAAGGTTTTCGCCTTTTGTATCACCAAGCAATACAGCCCAGAGCCCTCTTCCTATTCCCAAAACCAACTTGCTGTATGCTCAGAATATACATGGTGTTCCATCAGACGGAACAAGTATTCTTAGCAGGATAGCTGAAGCAGATTCAACAAATGTCGCCAACTACTATGGTAAAATTGTAATACCTCCTGGAGGATCGTTTATTGCTTTTCTCTATTCTCCCGGAGCCCAGCGTATTAGAACCGAGGTTGCCTTCGGCTGGTGGGAAGATAAGGAATCGAAATTCATGTCTTCCTGGGCAGAATAATCAGGTATTACACCAGAACAGGAAACTGAGATATCGAGGACAGTATGTTCTCGTAGCTCAGTTTTTTGCGCTTTTTACTGCATAATTATGGATGAATAAATTTATTAATCTGCTGATTTCTTTCCTAAATATGGACCTTCCAGCTACCCGGTTTGTTGAATTTCGATATATTTTTCCAATTCAATTATTGCCATGGATAACGCCAGGAGGAATGAAATGTTTTATGTCTAATATTATAAATATAATAACAGCAATAAATTTAGAGGCCGGAAAATACAGTAAGGGTGCGTGGTTCATAAGCAGTGTAGTAGGTCCTGGAAATAGGGGACAGGCATTGCGCCGTCTGATAATCATAGCAAAAAGTAATAGAGATATAATAATTATGGCTGTAAAAAGTAGGAGAAGAGAGATAAATAACAGCCTGGAGTAATAAGGGGGGAATTTTATGGGAGCAGTTCTGACGAGCGCCGGGTCATACCTGCCTTACTGCAATCCATGCCAGACGGACAGCCCGGGCCGACATTAAAATAAACGATAGCAAAGATTGCGAAGGAGTAATGCGGGCAGCAAAGGAGGGATCGAAATAGCATAATTGCAGACCGGATGGGGGTCCGGTTAGAGGACGACAATAGTCATAAGGGGTTATATTAAAGGGGGAAAAAATAATGCAATATTCGTATTCTGAATGCAGGAATTGTGAAGTCTATGGTTTTTGTTCTGGCACAGAAGAAGAGCATCGCGCGTACATGGAAAATTTTGCGTGGCATGAAAAGCCAATAACGGCAGGTTGTGATGCCTGTGTATCTTTGGGTTATTGTACCCAGAGCATCGAAGAATGTGCAGCATTCAATGAATATCTGCCAGGGGACAAAGGGCAGAGCAGCAGAGAAGGCAACATCATGCAATCTAAACTTCCTGCCAACCAAGGACTGGTTAATCGTTTGACAGGTCGTATAGTTGGGGTTGACGAAGGCGATTATATGGCCAGGGTAACTTTGGACGTGGGAGATAACCTAGTTACTACCATTATGCCCCTGCAGAAATTCCGGGAATCTGGTTATAAACTGGGAGATCAAGCTGCGGTAGCATTCAAAGCATTGAATGTTAAGATGATGATTGGATTTTGATGATTCCAGGCAGAAAAGGGCTGATAATAGTTATATTATACAGCCCTTTTCCAAATCTAATTTGATCTATGTCAGCCACGCTTCAAAGAACAAATATTGAACTACGCTCAGTCATCGCCGCCACCATCCCTTGAGTCATTACTGCCCCAGTCTCCACTGTTATTATAGTCATGGTCATGATCATCATAGTATTGGTGGTCATTATAGTAGCCGGATCCACCACCTCTTCTTCCCCTGCCTCTCGTTAACAGCAAAACGAAAATAATAATTATGAGTCTTGGAACATCCACAAAAAACCGCCAATTTCTATAACTGTTTTTTTTCAGGAATATAGCATTAGAGCTTAAACATTTTTAGCAAAGTGAATACAGCTTGCATTTAATATTGTTTCTGCACCGGAATAATTCCTTTATATATGGTTGGTTTTTTATTAACTAACAGGGGGAGTTTTATTTTTTAAATAAAAAAGTTATTATAAAAAGAACCTTGAAAAAATACTGGGTGTTTTTTATAATGCTTGGTTTGAGAATAAATGAGAGGAATCAGACCAGTATGAGAAAAAGAGATTTGGATGTTTTGTATCGTACCCTGGACTGGTATGAGCATCGAAAAGGCAAGAGAATAGCACTCGGTAAGGTTAGCAGGGACTTGCTGCCCGTAAGGGGCTGGTGCTTCTTTTTCGAAAACGGGGAATACAGGCAGAATATGAGTATACCGCGGATAGTAAGGGTGGAAAGTCACTGCGCATTGGATGATAAAATGTCCGTATATAACCAGATTCTAAAACATCGGGGCAATATAGCGGGAGCCTATATGGGAGGAGGCAATCATCGACGGTCTTTTTTACGCAAGCATATAGGTACAGCTATAATGAACAAATTAGCCCGGTATTGTGAGACCTGGGAGGAAGATAGGGCTAAAGCTTCCATAAGGAGAGCGGAACACTGGCTGGAAACCATGGTGAGTTCAGCAACCAGCAGTATGGAAGTATTGGTAGTACCGATTGAGAATATTGGAGATATGGATATAACAGCAAAATATATTGAACAAAATATGATCGCTTTATTAAGCAATTTTAATGAAGACCCGGTAGACAGTCCATCACTCGATTGGTTGGGTAATTTTTGCAGCAATGCATTGGTAAGAGGTTCTGGCTTATGGAATAGTAACGGGGTTATGCTCCAATATGATCACAACTCCCTGAAAATATTCCAGAGACTAATGGAAATATAGACAGGGGGACGGTTCTTCTGTCTATAATGTTTGTATGCCGGTTATGCAGTGTAACTGTAGAAATAATGATAATAACATTGAAAAGGAGAAGGATAGGGTGGAAATAAGCTTGGATCAACTAATTGCTGAAATAAACCAAAGTAGAAAATCAATTACCAGTATGTATTTGTTCGGGGAGATGGGAATAGGAGCACCACGCTTTATTCAGGATAGACCACATGTGGAAAAAAATGAAGATGGTTATGCGTTTTTTCATATTACTGGGGAAGAAGAGGAAACTGGTTATTATATAAGTGACCAGCATGAAATATACCAGGAAGAACCAGATGAAGAAGCTCATGCAAAATTTGAAGTTAGAGAACAGGGCATCCTGCTGATGGAGATAAGACTTTATTAGGGCTCCCGGCATTTGGCAATTCATATTTACGACGTTTTTAAAAATCGGATGGAGGGTTCCTGTTTCAATCCGGCAGTAGGTTTATTCAAAATTTCCGTATTGAATTAACAATTGTTTTCAAATTAGTGCAGCCGGGATAAATCTAGGTTATACCGCTGCTGCTGTTTGAATGATGGCTGCTGCGGGCAGGATAAACTGCCAGGAAGATGCTGATAAAAACCATAAATGCGCCTGTCAGTTGCACCCGGGAAAAACTTTCCCCCAGCAGGGAAAAAGCCAGGAGCATAGCAAGAACAGGCTCTAGAGTACCCAGTAGAGTTGCTCGTGAAGCTCCAATTTTTTTAACTCCTTTTAAGAAAAAAATTACTGCTATGAGCGTATTAAGAACGGTCATGGCCAGAGCAATTGCTATCTGTTCCCCCGACAGCCTCTGGATAAAACTTATATCGTGAAATAGGGCCAGCAATACTATCATGCTTCCTGCAGCGAGAGTATTAGTTATTACCAATGGAGAGACGGTGCAAACATTTTTCTGGCTGATTAAACTGTATATAGTATAAATGACAGCAGCAGCTATAATGAGTGCCATCCCCAGGGCCGACAATTTGACCGCTCCCCCCAGTATTCCCGATACCAGAGTTATTCCACTAATTGCCAGGATTAATCCGAGTATAAAATGCCAGTGAAGTTTTTCTTTAAATAATATGGAACCAATGATAGCTACCAGAACGGGATGGCTGAAAAATACTACTACGGTTATACTGGCAGACAGATGTTGTAGGGCATAAAAAAACAAAAGTCCTTCTACGGCAAACAGGAAAGCCTGTAACAGAACCGCAGGAGATTTGTCAATGACGGCACTTTTACTAAAAAACAGGTAGGGGGTAAGAACTGCGGCAGTAAAAATATAGCGCAGCAACAAAAGGGATTCCGGGGTCAGGCCAGCCGAAAAGGCGAATTTACCAAGTATAGTCTGGGTTGCGTAGGCAAATGCTGAGATAAATATGTATATTGCTCCGGTGATGGGATCCGATAATTTCAATTTATTAAACCTCAATCGCTTTAATAACTACATGCTTGTATCAGTATAAGTCACCTGTATTAAAAAATACACCTACTTATTTATTCAGCAAAAAGGTAATCGGAATTACGGTATAGAAATAATATAAAAAAAGAGGGGGGACGGTTATGCGTCTGTTAAGAATTGAGAATTTCAGACATATTGACCGCAATAAGGCCGGAGGAGATGCCTATTTGGAATACGGTGAGCAGGTCGTTAAGGCTGAGCTGATTTTTTATCTGCAGGGCAGCGACTGTCTCAACATAAGGCTGGGACGTCACGATACAGTGATAACTACTTCGGAATTGGAAGAGTTCTTGAAGGAAAGCAAGGGCGATCTTCGCAAGAAGATCAAGCCTGATGTAGAGAGGATAAGAAAAGAGCGGAGGGAAAGAATAGAATCTACTCAGGCGTAGCTGCTTGAAAACACAGGCTTTTACAGCTGCTATTTAGCGGTTAAGTTTTTTTAAGCAGCCAATACTCAACATAACCCCTGCCAGTATTGACAAATACAGCATCCAGAAGGAGGTGTTGAGGAGATATCCTTCAACTATACCGAAATAAGATGTTATCAAAAGCAGCAGTGTTAGAATGGATGCCAGAACCTTTAAGAACAATTTCATAACTAACTCCTAAACCATATGTTTATCAACATAATAGACTATAGCTGAGAGTAAATAAAGCTATAAAGAGCATTGAATGTATTTTCTCTTGGAGTATTGCAAAGCGTTTCTATTCATGGTATAGTTTTCTACCATAAGCATGATATATACAATGGAAAATGCCAAAATGTGTCGAAGGAATAAATGGATTCCCAGTAAAAATCACTATTTTTTATATACCAATTCACATATAATCTAATAAGAGAGAGTACTATGTATAGTGTTGATGTCATCGCTTTTTTTATTTTGTTTAAAGGCGTAGACGAGATGCGGAGGTGAGATTATGAAAAAGAGATGGGGCAAAGGCGAGCCAGTAAATTTATCAGATCTGCTAAAAATTACACCGGTTGCCAACGAAATTATGCATTTAACCGAAGAATTGGACATGAGTGCCACCGACGTGATGTGGATTGTAGCCCAGATTATTGATAATGGTCAGGAATTTGATTCGGAGGCTTTTGAAAAAGTATTTAATGAAAATGATAATTCCCTTTCCTATGACCTTGACGATATAGATTTGGATATTGAAAATGTTGAAGATGAAATGGATCAGGCTACCTATATGGTTAATGTTAAAATCAACAGTCCGGGTAGATTCCCGGAGGTGGGTTTTAAGGCGGGGATGAATGATAAAGAGGATATAAACTATTTCTTTGACATGATTCTCGATGTGATGGAAAAACTCGAGTAGATACCCATATATAAGAATTAAGACCAGGGGCCCGGGTTTACCCGGGCTTTTTCATGTCAGGAGGTACAAGAAGATATGCTTATTGAAGTTACTCCAGAGGTTAAGCTGTTAAGACCAGCCGGTAAAACCGTTTATCCCTACAGTAATTCAGTATACCTGGATGACGAGATAAAAACCATGATTGATTCTGGAACTGGCGGCCAGGCCTATGCCGAAATTTGTGCCGATAAAATAGAGCAGGTCCTGCTAAGTCATTATCACTTTGATCACGTTAACGGGGTTAGCTTCTTTCCCCATGCTGCGGTATATGCGGGCCGGGAAGAGGCAGCAGTATACCTTGATCCTGAACTGTACCTCCAGCATACCGGGCGTTTCCGTTGGAGCGAATTAATGGCGACAGATAAGACCGCTCCGCTGCTTGCGCGGCAGGGTTTTCCAGATGACATCCCTGTGAATCCGGGATTCCAGGCTATCGAATTAAAAGGCAGCTTTGAAAATGGACAGATTTTTGATCTCGGCAAAACAAAGCTCAGAGCTGTGCATCTTCCCGGGCATACTGCGGGGCATTACGGTTTTTACATAGAAAAGGAAGGCCTGTTATTTTCCGGTGATCTGGATCTGGCACCACAGGGTCCATGGTATGGAGGTGAGAGCTCGGATCTGGAACAGCTTATCAACTCCATTGACAGGATAGTGGATATTAATCCTCATATGCTAATTACTTCTCATCGCAGGGTTTTTAAAGCACCCCGGGATAATATCATTCAGATGCTGCAGGAATATAAGAAAATCCTTCTGGAAAGGGAAAAGAAAACACTTGAGGTGTTATCGCAGCCCCGGAGCATAGACGATATCGTGAAATCGGCCGGGGTTTTTCCCCAGGCTGGATCAAGCGAATATACTATGTTCTATGCTAAAATGATGACTATGAAGCACCTGCAGTATTTGATCCAGAGCGAGCGGGTGGATAAAATAGAAGCAGGATATTTTGTGCG
Source organism: uncultured Syntrophomonas sp. (assembly GCA_964492475.1). Taxonomy (GTDB): domain Bacteria; phylum Bacillota; class Syntrophomonadia; order Syntrophomonadales; family Syntrophomonadaceae; genus JAAYJK01. The sequence continues at coordinate 13,367 of CAZBKS010000012.1, forward strand.
TCGGTAGCAGGAGGCAGGTTATGAATTATCGCCGGATACTATACATAGCGTTTATCGTATTTATAGCACTCTTCTTCTTCAGGAATTTGGAAGATGACAATACCTTTAACAAGCAAATACAGTCTATATCCAGAGAAGTTATCCTGGATTCAATACTGGCAGATTCCGAATTAAATCAAGATACCAC
>CAZBKS010000013.1:0-13432 GCA_964492475.1 uncultured Syntrophomonas sp.
TTCATTTGCTTATTGTTGACCGACCATTCAGCATTCAGATCCATAATTGAATTGAAAGCGACGAAGGCCTCTTCCATAGTAGCAAATTCAGCCTCGAATCCCGGAGTCTTCTTGGCAATGAAGTTGGCAATTTCAGCCATCCATTTCTTGAACGGTTCGCCGCCCTTCATGGTGAACTTGCGGCCGGTGAAGTCTTGCCCATGCATGAAGTTGGTGCCTTCCCAGATGGAATAGATTTTGCAGTCCCGAGCCAGAGAGGCCGGGGCATATTCTTCCATGAAGCCGTAGCCGCCGTGGACCTGCATCGCTTCCGCGCACATCACCCATGCCATGTCAGATATGAAGGCCTTGGCGAGCGGATTTTGAATCATGAAGAAGTCTTCCGCCAGTTCCCGCTCTTCCTCGGTAGCAGCTTCCTTGGACAGGTCGATATAGTAATAGGATGAGTAGACCAACGCCCGGCAGGCTTCCATCATGGATTTCTGCAGCATCAGCATGCGGCGGACGTCTTCATGCTCGATAATCCGGACTTTCGGACCCTTGGGATCGGTGGACTTTGCGCTCTGCACACGAACCTTGGCATAATCCAGGGCTGCGTAGTAGGCTGCACCAAATGCACCCAGGGAGAATATACCAGTATTGATACGTTCTTCGTTCATCATCTGGAACATCTGGGCCATACCTTTGGCGCGGGGGCCTTCCGGATCAGGCCCGATCATATAGCCATAGCAGTCATTGTTTTCACCAAAGGCCAGGGCGCAGGTGGCAGAACCATGGATGCCCAGCTTGTGCTCTATACCGGTGGTGGTTACATCATTCCATTTAGTTATGTTGCCATTTTCGTCGACCCACATCTTGGGAACGACCAAGCAGCAAATGCCGGCGGTGCCATCTGCTGCGTCGGGGTGTTTAGCCAGCACCAGATGAATGATGTTTTCGACTCCGTCCCAGTCGCCGGTGGTAATAAAGCACTTCTGGCCTTTAATCTTCCACAGGCCCGGGGTGTCGGTGGGGAAGCACTTGGTCTGAACAGCGCCGACATCGGAGCCTGCGCCGGGCTCAGTCAGACACATGGAGCCGCCCCATTGTCCCGAGTACATCTTGGGTAGGAATATTTTTTGCAGCTCTGGTTGGAGATTATACTGAAGGACGGTGGTGGCACCCTGGGTCAGACACCACAGCATTACTATCGCCGGGGATGCAGCGGTCTGCATTTCCAGGATAGGTGCGTACCAGTAAAGCGGCATGCGGCCTTCCACCTGGCGGTCGCCGAACCCTGGTCCCATGCCGGCTTCGATAACCGTGTTGTAGACAGACTTGAAAATGTCAGGGCTGATGACTGCACGTACGTCACCGCCAACATGTTTCATCCCGATTTCATCGGACTCTTTGTTGGCCGGGCAGATAACGTCGCGGCAGATTTTGAAGTTAACATCGCAGATCGCATCGAAGTCATCAGCTCCATAGTAGTCTTTATAAGCATCCAGGGACAGGACATTGTCGATATCGAGCCATTCTTTTATCTGGAACTTAATGTCCCGCGTCTGATATAGAAAATTATTATGTGGCAATACAATTCCCTCCTTCTAATTGTTGAGCACCAATGATAAATGCCTGGGCTGCGTTGGCCGGACGGCCATACGCGCACCGGAAATTCATCAGTTATAAGTAAACTACAGCAGCACCCGTATGATAACGCTTGTCACCTTACAGATTTACCACTTGGCCTAAAGCATTTCAAAGATAGTAGTGCATCCCATACCGCCGCCTATGCACAAGGTTGCCAGGCCGGTTTTGAGATTGCGCTTCTGCATTTCATAGAGCAGGGTTACGATGATCCTGGCTCCGGAGCAGCCAATCGGATGACCCAGAGCGATGGCTCCGCCGTTCACATTGACTTTTTCCATCTTGTCTGCCCATCCGCAGTCTCTGCCTACAGCTAACGACTGGGAGGCAAATGCTTCATTGGCTTCGATAAGGTCAATATCATCTACCGTCATACCAGCTTTGGCCAGCGCTTTCTTGGTAGCCGGGATGGGTCCTAAGCCCATGACTGAAGGATCTACGCCGCCCGAAGCATAGCTGATTATTTTGGCCATGGGTTTGATGCCCAGTTCATCGGCTTTTTCTTTGGACATGACAATCATGGCAGCAGCGCCGTCATTTATACCCGAAGAACTGCCGGCGGTTACGGTTCCATCTTTCTTGAAAGCGGTTCCCAGCTTGGCCATCTGTTCCCGGGTAGCCATTCGAGGATGTTCATCGGTGTCAAATACTTTATCGCCTTTTTTGCCTTTAATAACAACGGGTACGATTTCATCTTTAAATCTACCCGAGGCAATAGCTTCGGCAGCCCGAACCTGGCTCATGTAGCCAAAATCATCCTGCTCTTCCCGGGTTAAACCATACTGATCCACTATATTTTCAGCGGTAATGCCCATATGATAGCCGTTGAAGATTTCCCACAGTCCATCATAAACCATGCCGTCTATGAGATCTCCTTTGACCATGTTCATTCTGTATCCCCAGCGAGCGTTGGGCAGGTAATAGGGATGAGCGCTCATGCATTCCATACCACCGGCCATAATAATGTCAGCATCCCCGGCTTTGATAACCTGGGCGGCCAGTTGAACTGCTCTCATTCCCGATGCACATACTTTATTAATAGTAAACGCAGTAGTTTCCTTGGGTATTCCGGCATGTATCATGGACTGACGGGCTACGTTTTGTCCCTGTCCACCCTGTAATACACATCCGAAGATTACTTCCTCTATCTGTTCCGGTTTAACTCCGGATCTTTTCATGGCTTCCACCATTACTATTCGACCGAGTTCTATGGTTTTAGTATCTTTTAACGTACCACCGAAGGTTCCTATCGGTGTACGGCAGAGACCTGCAACAACAACTTCTCTTGACACTGTTTGTCCACCTCTCCTTCTCAAAAAATAAAAACATAATCCCAAACCCCTCATTTGATTGAATAAATTGAATAATGCATAATTCATCACACTATTCAGCCATCAAAATAAATTACCCCCCCCTTTTTTGAAATATTCGTTTATTTAGATGAATACTAACCACTCCCGGCTGAGGTGCCGAATCAACAAACGCACATAAAATACTACTGATATGGAAAATAACGGCAGTAAACACCAGAAATACTCTATCCATCATTTGCTGTTCAGGACTATTAATGCTTTAATATATTGGATATCAGGAGCAGCTATCATTTTTTTCTCTAAAAAAATATAATGCAATAAATATGCCAGACAATGGCAGGAAGTAATGTGATAAAAATGGGAATGGTCGGGTTAGTGACCATTGCTAAAAAGACATAATGCTAATGAGCATTAAATAAAAATGCAAAAACGCATTGCTTGCGGGACGGTGTCTTCGACGCGGCTTTGATGATAGTGCTGATACTAAGGCATAGAATTAATGCAAAGAAGCATTAAAATATGCAGATCAATTTTACTACTGCTATTATTATAAATCAAATATTCTGGCAATTATATAGCCAACTGTTAAAAATATTACTTTGCTAAAGAGCAAACAAGGTGCATCGAGCTTTTATTTGTGGTATTTTTAAGTTACTTGATTACGTATCTTAATATTTAATAAGGAGATCCATTAATTTGTTTCCATTAAGAGATAGTACTCCGAGCCGATCTTTTCCTGTGATAACGGTAATATTAATAATAATAAACTTTTTAATATTTATAATGGAAATGGCAGCCGGCCCCCGGGTCCTTAACGATCTGGTATATATATTCGGGCTGGTTCCCGCTTATCTTAACGAGCAGATATCCCTGACGGCTTATTATCCCTTGGTCACATCAATGTTTCTCCATGGAAGCTGGATGCATGTAATTGGTAATATGTGGATTTTATGGTTGTTTGGTGACAATATTGAAGACTATATGGGTTCCAGCCGATTTTTGGTCTTTTTCCTTTTGTGCGGTCTGGCAGCAGGACTTACTCATTATTTTATAAACCCTAACTCAGATATCCCCGTAGTTGGAGCTTCTGGCGCGGTGGCCGGGGTTATGGGGGCTTATTTTTTGATGTTCCGGCATGCCAAAATTCTTACTTATATACCTCCAATTTTTCTGCTGAACTTACCAGCCTGGATTTACCTGGGTTTTTGGGCTTTATCACAACTTTACTGCGGCACGGCAGATATTATTTCCGCCAACTCCTGCGGGCAGATCGCCTTTTGGGCTCATACCGGCGGTTTCGCGGCAGGTATGATTTTATATCGAGCTTTTCTGCGTGAGGAACCGCAGTCCACATAATTATACTCTTACAGAATCACGAGAACGATCATTGATTTTCTTAAGCAATCGTTCAATGTGGTCGTTGGCCAATCGGGTATTATCATCACTATTCTGAAGAAAATAGATAGTATTTTCTATCCTTTCCTGGCTGGCTTTTATTTCGTCCCAGTGAATCTCTTCTTCATACAGGTTCATGCAGTCCTGCAAGTCATTGGCTCTGCCTGTTTCCAGGTAATGTTTAAATATGCTTAAACTCTTAATATCCTGGTAATCAGCATGAACCATGGATTTGCTTACTATATTGTTATATATCCGCAAGTTTTTCTGGGCATTTTTTAACTTCGATTCGCTAATTTCAATATCTACATAACAGCGTTCGGTAAAGTCGGAACATAAGTCTTCCCACTGTTCCAAAATAGCTTTATAACGATCACAGGCCTTCTCATATTCTCGATATTGGAGAAGATATATTTTCATCTGGTGATTAAAACTGCTGCTCTCTTCTTCCTCGCTCTTCTTTTTACGGCGTGATTTTAAGGTATTAAAAGGGATCAAGTTTCCGCCCGACGAGCGCTCACAAACTGTCTTTTGTGGTTTTTCCGGCAAGATATCTGGTTCCTGCGGCCAGAGATTTTCAATATTAACAATGACATAACGTGATTCGAGCAATTTATTCAAGTAATTAATATGTTTGTTGACTTTCTCTGTATCCTGCAGGGCTACAATGCACATATTGATGTCCTTGATTAGCTCCTCCTTGTTTTTCGGAACTTTCTTAACGCTTTTGCGGCTTTTGTGATAATCCAGAACCTCACGGTTCATCGGTTCGAGGAATTCCAGTGACATAATGGTGGCAAAATCACCCGCTGTAATTTGCTGGATGTTGCTTGGGGTATGTTTGTGAAAATAGAATCGAGTGTTGCTGAAAGGATAATAATACGGACCGAGTATGGAAATAAATTCATTATTAACCAGGGTTTCCATATCCTTTAATACACCCAATTCTTCGTCCAGCAGTTCTACCCACTGGCAGCAGGGAGAAAGGGGGTCTTCCTCAGCTTCAGCTTCCAACTTCAGCTTCTTATACGTATCCAATGTTATGGTAAGGTGTGAGTTGTAATAGTAAAATAGAACCTCCTCCGGGGTATATTGGAGAAAAAGCGATGAATCAGGGAAATTAGCCTTGTCCTTATTAAGAAATGTAAAAAACATAAACAACCTCCTTTATAAAGTAAGCAATATATTATTTCTATATATTTCCAATATTTCCTTCTTTTGAAAAGAAAAATTTATAAAATATACCTCCCTGGTTTATTTATCCACTTGAGCTGAATTATAATATGTCTAGAGTCTGTAAAAACGGATTTCAGGAGGTAGCATAATGGATGTCAAATTACCATGGTTTGTTGAGGAATTGAAAAAAAAGGATCCGGAATTTTTCCCGGTTGTAAAGGAAGTGGTGGAGTCAGCCATGCGTACTCGAGCTCTGGATGCCAAGACCACCTATCTGGTGGTCTTGGCTCTGGATGCTGCCAAGAATGCCGATCAGGGGGTTAGAGTCCTGGCGGGTCAGGCCAGGGAAGCCGGAGCATCTGAAGAAGAAATAAAAGAAGTACTGCGCCTGGCCTATTATGTAAATGGCATGGATGTAATAAAAACCTCATTAAATGCTTTTGATTAGCATATTAAGAAGGAGAGTATAGTTAATGTTTGAAGCATTGCTTTTTGATTTGGATGGGACTTTATTAAACATAGATATGGATTATTTTTTACCCAGGTATTTTTCCAGAATGGCCTCCATGGCCAAAGAGCATGGCTACCGGGGAGCAGACCGACTGGTAGAGCAAATTTGGTCTTCAACTGAAAAGATGATTGCCAATACCGATTACGATAAAACTAATGAAGAGGTGTTTTTTGAAGATTTCTACCGCTGCTGGCCTGATCCACCCGAAGAATTCAACCGGTTTTTCGATACTTTTTACAGAGATGTGTTTCCACAATTAAATGTATTTTGCCAGCCATTTCCTGGAGTGCAGCAGATGATGGAAAGCCTTTTTGAGCGTGGTTTTAAAATTGTGATAGCTACTAATTCGGTATTCCCGTTGACTGCTATACAGCACCGGCTTAATTGGGCTGGAGTGGGACATTTTAATTATGACTTGATTACCTCATATGAGAGCATGCATTACTGTAAACCCCACCCCGCCTATTATCGGGAAATATGTGATGTGATTGGGGTTAAGGCTGATAATTGCCTTATGGTGGGAAATGACACCGGTGAAGACCTGGTGGCTGGGCAGATAGGTATGAAGACTTTTTTAGTAAATGATATGTTAATTGACAAAGGGGCAGGCCTGCAGCCTGATTGGCAGGGTGAGCTGAAGCAATTATTTCAATTCCTTAAAAATATTTAGAATAAAGAGACCCACTGCCGGGGGAAATTATTAATAATAAATTTATCTTCGGCATGGGGTAATTATGAGCGAAAAAAGCAAAAAGAAGACAAAACCGCTTACGGAAAAAGATTTCATGAAGATTGAGATTGCCAGAGAGCTTGGACTATGGGACCAAATTGAAAAACATGGGTGGGAATCTATGAGTAATGCGGCCTGTGGAAGGATAGGGGGGATAATGGGCAAGCGATTAAAGGAAAGAAAGCAGCGAGAAGAGTAGATTGTGCTCTGTATCCCCGGATTATGTGTTAGCATGGTCCGGGGATTATTTATGCCTCTAAGTACCAGCGGGGGAGCATTAAGCCTGCTCCCGCCTTTCCCTCCTTGCTAAGACAAAGCATAAACTCGCCAATGGGTAAGTGCGAAAGTTGAGGAATCAATATTTGATTTCACTGCAAAAAGGTATAATGCGCTGGCATGGATGCATAAATATTCCGTCGCCAAGACTCCGCATGAGAAACACCAACTCCTCGTCTTGCGGCTCCAGGGGGACGTTCCAATTCCGCATCCGTGCGGAGCGTCACTCTCGCCCCGTCCATGGGGCTCGCCCCCTTCCTCCGCTTCACCTCGCAGGGTGTTTCTACCATGATCCGTCGACGGCTCCTGCATATTTGTGCATCCAAACAGGGTTTTTACAGTGGAATCAATATTTGATTTCACTACGAAGATTCATTTTCACCCTCAATCTGAAAACTCCCCACTCCAGGATGAAGTTTGCTTAATTTATTTATATATGCGCTGATTAGTTTATAATTATACTGGTAGTTAAAATTATGCAGTGGTGGGTGATTAAAGAATATGACTGAAATTGAAAGAGTTAAGTCGTTTTTACAGGCTAAAAATCCAGCCATACGGGTTATGGAATTTGAACAGGATACCAGTACATCATATCTGGCCGCTCAGGCCCTGGGAACCGAGGTGGGGCAAATTGCTAAATCCATGCTCTTTAAGAGTAAAAAGGATGATTACATAATGGTGGTTTCTACCGGTGATGTTAAAATTGACAGCAAAGCGGTTAAGGAGCTGGTAGGTGCCAAAGTGCGTATGGCCAATGAAAATGAAGTTCAGGAAATTACCGGCTTCAATATCGGTGGGGTATGCCCCTTTGCTTTAAAGATGCCGGTTTCTATTTTTCTTGATGAAAGTTTAAAGAGATACGATGTTGTCTATGCGGCTGCCGGGACAGCAAATACCGCAGTACCTATAAGTTATCAGCAGCTTATGGATATAACCGGAGGTAAGGCCTGCCGGGTATCATTTTAATGAATAAGACCGAGGCAAGAGAACCGTCCCCGTGCCTTTTTGCCGTCCCCATGTTTTTGAGAGGAGAATTCTTATGAATGCGGGTTTTGTACATTTACATAACCATACTGAGTACAGCCTGTTGGATGGTGCCTGCAGAATAAAAGATATGGTAGCCAGGACAGTTGAGCTCGGCATGCCAGCGTGTGCCATTACCGACCACGGGGTATTGTATGGAGTCATAGATTTTTATCGGGCCGCCCTTAAACAGGGTATTAAGCCAATTATCGGGTGTGAGGTATATGTTGCCCCCAGGAGCCGCCTGGATAAAGAGGCCAGGATTGATGATAATATGTATCACCTGGTTTTGCTCTGCCAAAATCAGCAGGGTTATCAAAACCTGGTACAGCTGGTCAGCAGGTCTTACCTGGAAGGGTTTTATTATAAACCCCGGGTGGACCGGGAACTTCTTTCTAAGTACAGTGAGGGTTTGATAGCCATGTCCGGATGCATTGCCGGGGAGATACCACAGGCTATTCTGGCCGGAGAACATGAAAAGGCCCGGAATACTGCACTTGCGTATCAGGAAATATTTGGGCCGGGCAATTTTTACCTGGAGCTGCAAAATCACGGGATGCCGGAAGAGAGACGAGTATGTGCAGCCTTAGCGCAGATTAGCGATGAGACCGGTATACCATTAGTGGCCAGCAATGATGCCCATTATATTAATAAGAACGATGCTGCCTATCATGATGTGCTCTTGTGCATACAGACGGGAACGGTAATAAGCGATGAGCAGCGTATGCGATTTCCTCCCGGCAGCGCCTTTTATCTAAAGAGCCCGGAAGAAATGAAGGAATTATTTTCAGAATGGCCCGATGCTCTGACCAATACCCTGGTAATAGCTGATAAATGTGATGTGAAATTTGATTTTGGTGCATTTCATCTTCCCCATTTTGAAGTCGCCGCAGGATATACCTCGGAAAGCTTTTTAAGTGAATTAGTATGGAAGAAGACCGCGGAAAAGTTTCCCGAGCCGGATCAAGTAGTTGCCGAACGGATTGGCTTTGAGCTGCAGGTAATAAATGATATGGGTTTCGCAGCCTATTTTTTAATCGTACAGGACTTGATCAATTGGGCTCGTCTTAACAACATTGCGGTGGGACCAGGCCGAGGCTCAGCAGCCGGCAGCCTGGTGTCTTATGTACTGGGAATAACTACTATTAATCCTCTGAAATATGGACTGTTGTTTGAAAGGTTTCTGAATCCCGAACGGGTTAGTATGCCGGATATAGACATAGACTTTTGTTTTGACAAAAGAGATCGGGTTATCGACTACATTATACAGAAATATGGAGCGGACCGGGTGGCGCAGATCATTACGTTTGGTACCATGGCAGCCCGGGCAGCTATTAGAGATGTTGGCAGAGCCCTGGACATTTCCTATGGGGAAGTGGATAAGATCGCAAAAATGGTTCCCGCTGAACTAGGGGTTACTTTAGACCGTGCTCTAAGCATTGCTCCTGACCTTATCGAACTATATGGCAACGATTATACCGCCCGAAAAATAATTGATACCGCCCGGGCTCTGGAAGGGATGCCACGGCATGCATCCATTCACGCGGCCGGGGTGGTTATTGGAAAGGAAAATCTCAGCAGTATTCTGCCTCTGCAGAGAACCAGTGACGGCCATATAATAACCCAGTTTGCTAAAGAAACCGTCGAGGATATTGGGCTGTTAAAAATGGATATCCTGGGTTTGAGGACTTTAACGGTTATTTACCGGGCAGTAGAGATCATTCAAAAAACCCGGGGCCAGCATATAGATATTGATGACATAAACCTGGACGATGAAAAGGTCTACCGCCTCTTATCCCAGGGGGATACTATAGGCGTATTTCAGCTGGAAAGTGATGGCCTGCGCAGAATTTTAAAAGATATGGCACCCAACCGTTTTGAAGACCTGATCGCCATTATAGCCTTGTACCGGCCAGGTCCACTGGGCAGCGGCATGGTAGAAGATTTTATCAACTGCAAGCATGGCCGCCAGGAGATAGAATATATACATCCGATCTTGAAGGATATCCTGCAGGAAACTTATGGGGTAGTATTGTACCAGGAACAGGTTATGCAGGTGGCAGGGGTATGTGCCAATTTTACTATGGGTGAAGCCGATGTATTGCGCAGAGCTATGGGAAAGAAAAAAGCTGAAGAACTGATGGCTCAAAGGGATAAATTTATTAAGGGAGCAGCCGGGAATAATATAGACCAGGCTACGGCCACCAGACTTTTTGATATAATGGAGAGCTTTGCCGGTTACGGCTTTAACAAGAGTCATTCGGCTGCCTATGCAATGATTTCATACCAGACCGCTTATTTAAAAGCCTATTATCCGGTAGAGTATATGTGTGCATTTTTAAGCAGTGTGATAGACAATCAAGACAAAGTAGTTTTTTATTTAAAAGAGTGCCAGCAGATGGGAATAAGGGTGCTGCCACCGGATATTAATGAGAGTTATGAGAATTTTACGGTAAGTGGTGACAGCATTCGTTTTGGCCTGGGAGCTATAAAAAATGTGGGGCTGGGTGCGGTAAGCAGCATCTTAAATATTATAAAAAATCGAGATTTCAAATCACTGTTTGATTTTTGACAGCAGGTGGATCTGGGACAGATTAATAAAAGAATGCTGGAAAATTTAATTATGTCTGGATGTTTCGATACTCTGGGAATAAGTAGAAAAGAGGCTTTATCGATTATGGAGGAGTGTGTGGAATTATCAGCCCAGATCAAACAATGCGCATCCAGCAGCCAGATGTCCTTGTTTGGCGAGGTTATGGATATGGTGGAAGAGCCACGGCCATCTATAAGAGGTGAGTTTACCATCCGGGAAAGGCTCAAGCGGGAAAAGGATGTGCTGGGTTTTTATGTTTCAGCTAATCCCATGGACGAGTATCGGGAGATACTGCCTCTGCTCAGCGGACAGAAAATTAGTGATCTTGCCGCTGCTGATGAGGAAAGCTATGTTAGATTAACCGGCATCGTGGTAAATTTGAACCGGCGGGTCAGCCGCAGGGGTGATACTTATGCCCGATTTTATCTGGAAGACGGCAGTGGAAGAATTGAAGTGCTGGTTTTTCCCAAAGCTTTGAAGAAAAACAGCGAATATTTAAGTACGGATGGGGCAGTTTTGATTGAAGGGTTTTATGATACCCGCGATGAACAGCCCAAAATTTCACTGCAGCAGGCCAGACCCCTTCCTGAGGTACTCAAAGAGCTGCATATCAGAGTCCCCGAGGATAAGGAGGATGATTTTAAAATGGGGCTGCTGCAGTTGCTGCAACAGTATCCTGGCCCGGTTGAGGTTTTTTTGCACCTTCCAGGTCGTCGCACCGTACTTCTGCAGGAAAAATACTATGTTAAGGCCCAAGTGGAGCTGCACGACAGGATTGCTGCCTGGTTAGGGGCTAAAAATATATGGTTTTCTTAACAAGTCAACTCTGGCTGTTCACGTGATAATAGCAACAGGCAGAAACACAACATATAGATAGGAGGTTTAATGCATGAATGGAGAGTATATCGGACAAGACTATATTATGGTTAAAGCCCTGGAAAACGGCGTAACCATAATAGGATTAACCCGGGGAAGAGACACTAAACTTCATCATACCGAAAAGCTGGATAAAGGTGAAATAATGTTTCTCCAGTTCACGGAACACACTTCTGCTGTAAAAATCCGCGGACATGCAGAAATTCTGCATCGCTATGGTAACAGTACTAGCGGAAATCCGTTTGAAAAAAATAAATCCTGATTACGCACTGGTTTGAAAATCGGCGTCTCTACAGGTCTTCCAGTGCAGGCAGGATAAAGGAGGTAAATTGTTGCAAAAGCTTGCAGTGCTAACCAGTGGCGGAGATGCGTCGGGAATGAATGCAGCCATACGGGCAGTGGTAAGATCAGCAATATACCAGGACATGCAAGTATATGGAATTTACCAGGGTTTCGAGGGTTTAATAGCCGGCCACCTGAGTGAGATGACCCCGGGCTCGGTGGCAGACATTATACACCGAGGCGGGACCATACTGCAGACTTCCCGGTCTAATTTATTCATGCAGGAAAAAGGAATGGAGCAGGCCAGAACAAACCTGAATGAACTGGGCATTGATAATCTGGTAATTATTGGTGGGAACGGCAGTTTGAAGGGGGGCTATGAGATTTCGCGGCTGGGAATTAATGTTATTGGTATCCCGGCTACTATCGACAATGATGTGGTATATACCAGATCTATTGGGTACGATACTGCTGTAAATACGGTTTTAATGGCTATCAATCATATTCGCGATACAGCCAGCAGCCATGGTCGGGTATTTATTATAGAAGTTATGGGCCGACATTGTGGGGAAATAGCTCTGGCAGCAGGAGTTGCCGGCGGGGCAGAATCGATACTGGTGCCCGAAATAGAGACTGATTTTGAACAGATTATTGAAAAAATCCGGGCCGGTATTGGTAGAGGCAAGGTGCACAGTATAATCATTGTTGCCGAGGGGGTATATCCGGTCATGGACCTGCAGGATTATATAGTGGAGAAAACTGGACAGGATACCCGGATTACTATCCTGGGTCATATTCAAAGGGGCGGCACTCCCAGTGCGGTGGATAGAATACTGGCTTCTCAAATGGGGAAAATGGCGGTGGATTGTATTGCTTCGGGCCAACGAAATGTTATGGTAGCAGGTCGGGAAGAAAGAATCTTTACTATACCACTGGGTGAAATTATCAACGGAATCAAGACTCCGGAATTGGAAATGTTTGAACTTGCACGTATTCTTTCTATATAATTAGAAAAAACAGGAAAGAGTCAGGAGGTGGGTGCAGTTTGAGAAAAACCAAAATTATATGTACTATTGGACCGGCCAGTGATGATGTGAATATACTGACCAAATTAATCGAGAATGGCATGAATGTAGCCCGGCTTAATTTTTCCCATGGAATGCATGAAGAACATCAAAAAAGGATAGACAACATAAGGCGGGCAGCTGTGATTACCGGAAGTCCAATAGCTATCATGCTGGATACCAAAGGACCGGAAATTAGAACCGGAACACTGGTCAGGGGTAAGATCAAACTGCAGGGGGGGCAGGACTTTATACTTACCAGCCGGGATGTACCTGGAGACGAAAGCACAGTACAGATTACTTATGCGGCCCTGCCCCAGGAGGTAAGGGCGGGAGATGTCATCCTTCTTGCCGATGGTCTTATAAATTTGCAGGTTAAAAAGTGCAGCGAAACTGATATTATCTGTGAAGTAATGAATGGCGGAGAACTGGGGGAAAGAAAGGGAGTAAATGTTCCCGGAGTGAGAATTCAACTGCCATTTCTAAGTGAAAAAGATAGACAGGATATAAGCTTTGGTATTGTTAATCAGGTAGACATTATAGCTGCCTCTTTTGTTAGAAAGGCGG
>CAZBKS010000014.1:0-13331 GCA_964492475.1 uncultured Syntrophomonas sp.
GACATACCCATGTTAAAGTGCAAAAACAACACCAGTCCTACGAGAAGTACACATCCTCCAATCAATGCCAGGAGCACCCTGGTATTGGCTCCGGCGGAAAACATCATTATAACCGTAATAGCTATATATACCAGAGCTGTACCCAGATCCGGCTGCATCATTATTAAAATAAAAGGCAGGCTCATGTATAAAAAACACGGCAGCATTTTCCCCAGGGTATCGAGTTCCCCTCTTCTCCGGTTAACGAAATCAGCAAACGCCAGTATCAGCATTACCTTGGTAAATTCTGCCGGCTGGATAGCCGGGAGCGGCCCCAGGGAAATCCATCCGGTAGTACCCCGGACTTCGGTTCCGAAAACCAGAACTGCTATTAGTAAGAGTACCGATAAAATGTATAGCAATATACCAAAATTTTTAAACTCAGTAAAGTCATAACGGATAATAATAACAGCCCCCATAAGACCCAGGGCAATCATAAACAGCTGTTTTTTTACATAATAAAGAGCATCACTTGACATTCCACTGCTGGCACTGCTTTGAATGAGGATGCCGAAACCTATTATAATCAAGAGGGTAAATACAAATGGTTTATCAATAAATTTTAAACGTTTGAGATTCAAGGCGCTACCTCCCCATACATTATAAAGCTAAGGAAAATGGGATGTAAAGGTGGCAAATACAGGTTGCCCATTATTAAACCTCAGAAAAAAGACAAACCCGGGGGTGGGCCACCCGGATTCATCTTTAAGACAGAGCTCAAGGATACTGTATTAAGGGGTTGTGTTTTTTGATTAGTATCTTTCCAGGGGTTGATTATTGGCTAAAATTTATCAGGAAGAAGCAGCCTCGTTAATCTTTCGTTTAAATCCTCTAACCGGTATATTGGCTATCAGGGCAATAGAATTCTCTTCGTTTTCAAGATTAACCTGCAACGCTTCCTCATCTATATCCAAATAGTCGCGTATTACTTTTATCAGATCCTCTTTCAAAGAATTTAAGAACTCGGGAGATACAGAAGCGCGGTCGTGAACAAGAACCAGGCGCAGCCGTTCCCGGGCGATATCCTTACTGTGCACACTTTCCCTTGAAAATATCCGGCTGAGTACATCTAACAAACTCATCCCCTCCCTCTTCTACCTGGCCAGCTTCAACATTTTCTTGAATTTATCCATTATATTTTCAGGATCATCCAATGAGTACATGGGGACATCTTCTCCATTCAGCCTGCGCGCAATGCGACGGTAAGCGGCTCCCGCCCTGGACACATTTTCAAGCACAGCCGGTTCTCCTCGATTGGTTGATACTACTATGGCCTCGTCTTCAGGGACCACTCCCAGCAGATCAATGGATAATATATCTACTATATCGTTGATATCCATCATATCTCCGCGTTTTACCATTTTGCTGCGGATTCTGTTTATAATCAATTTCGTCTCAGTTAGTCCGGCTGCCTCCAGGAGACCAATTATCCTATCCGCATCTCTTACTGATGATACTTCCGGGGTGGCAACGACTACAGCTTTATCGGCTCCGGCAATGGCATTCTTGAACCCCTGTTCAATGCCGGCCGGACAATCAACCAGTATAAAATCAAAATCTTTCCGCAGCTCATTGGTCATATTCTTCATCTGGTGGGGCGACACAGCGGTCTTGTCTTTGGTTTGAGCCGCTGGCAGAAGATAAAGACCGTCGAATCGTTTATCCTTTATCAAGGCCTGCTTTAATTTACAGTGCCCATTAACCGCATCTACAATATCAAAAACAATGCGGTTTTCTAAACCCATTACTACATCCAGGTTTCTAAGTCCAATATCGGTATCTATCATTACCACCTTTTTGCCCATCATAGCCAGAGAAGTTCCCAAATTGGCAGTAGTTGTAGTTTTTCCCACCCCACCTTTTCCTGAAGTAATTACTATCACTCTACTTTTCATCCTTAAGCCCCCTATCATATTTTTAACTTCTCAATTATTACTCTTCCCTCGCGAATCCGGGCTACTTCAGGGTAATCAACCGAATTTCTTTCCCCATCCGGAGGTCTGGTAATATGAGTAGCAATCCTGAGCTGGGTTGGATTCAAGCGATAAGCAGCTATTATTGCGCCTTCATCGCCAAAAACTCCCGCATGTGCCAATCCCCGCAAGGATCCCATTACCAGTATATTGCCGCCTGCCACCACTTCAGCTCCCGGGTTTATATCCCCCAGAACTACCACATTTCCAGGCACGAATTTTTTCTGTCCGGACCGGATATGCTGGCAGATTAAGGCAGTTTCATCATAGTGGGGCATGCCTTCAATGATTGGCTCCTCATCTAAATCTTCCTCGATATCCGACAGCCTTCCTGACATGAGTTCCTCCAGATGCATGCCGTAATCCAGAAGAGTATCTTCTAGTTCTCTGACTTGTTTGTTGCTTAAGGTTTTTTTCCCAATATCGATACTTACCTTGCTGCCAATCGGCAAATCGGTCACTGAAGTGAGCTTCTTCTCCAATCCCTTTTTCATCTGAGCAAAGGTATGGTACGCTTTCAGGTCTATCAGCATTCCGCCCCTGGCCTGTTTAAAGGCTGTACTCACCTATTTAGCCCCCCATTCCATAAAAAAACCTTGATAACAATATCTATAAATAATCCAGTTTGTCATGTAATTCTATATCTAACAATATTTCCCTTCGATGAAAAAAATAAAAATAGGGATGATATTCTCTAATCGCCCCTATTTAAGTCGGCTCCGGTCAAGAAATTTCTCTGATTATTCGCCAGCGTTATTCGACTCCGAATTGCCTGTTTTCGACTCTTCATCTTCCAGATAATTATTGATTCCGAAATAATGCTTGAATACATCCCTCGCTATTAACCCGGCTGATTCACCACCACTATAACCATATTCAACTACCCCAGCAAAGGCTATCTCCGGATCATCAAAGGGAGCAAAGGCGACAAATACTCCATGTACGTCTTTTAGCGCATTGTCCCCGGCTCTGCCGGTCTCGGCGGAACCCGTCTTGGCCCCCACCTTGATTTCTTCCGGAAAATCATAAAAGAGAAAATGGGCCGTCCCTCCAGGTTGGGTTACTGCCAGCATAGCCCTTTTAGTCTCGGAAATAGTCTCCGGCTTAATATCTACTTCATTAACTATCTGCGGTTCAAATTTTTCTAGAGTTTTATCATTCCGGTCCACGATTTTACTCAATAAATGAGGCTGCATAAGGTAGCCGCCATTGGCAATGGCGGCTACATAGTTGGCCAGCTGCAATACCGTATAATCATTATATCCCTGTCCCATAGCCATGTTAAAGGTATCATAGGCCTGCCAGTTGGTATCCCAGTTATAATCTATCTTATACTGGGCTTCCAATCTGATCTTTTCATTTTCCTTTTTCTTATTCAAACGATTTATCTCTTCTTGATCCAACGTCTTTTTTAGTAAATCATCATATTTATCATCCAGTTCCTGTCTAAATTGATCATATTTTTTATCGATTAAAAGTGCATTGGTATTATTTTTCCACTCTGGGGTAGGCAATAAACCTTGGGACTCATAGGGTAAATCGATGCCCGTTTTTGATCCCAATCCGAATTCCCTGGCTACGCGAATTATTTCATCTTGTCCCGCTCTGCGCCCCATTTCCTGAAAATATACATTACAGGAGCCGGCCAGAGCAGAATAGTAATTAACATTGCCGTGAACACTCCAGCATCTTATATAAGGAGCGATCCAGTACTTGCCGCTACAATTAACAGAGTCCTTAGCCGGGTTTACTACTCCTTTGTCGATAGCGGCCATACCGGTAATCATTTTAAAGGTTGACCCCGGAGGGTAAGTAGCCTGTATACTGCGGTTGGTTATAGCCCCGGGCTGCATGGGATCATAAGCTTCGGTCTGAGGAAAATAATATTCCGCTCGCTGGGAACTAATATTCCCTTTCCAATCATCAGGATACATAAACGGACTGCTGCACATGGCCAGAATTTCTCCGGTCTTGACATTGATTACTACTGCTGAGCCCACTTTAGCCTTGGGATATTTCTTCTGCAGCTGAGCGAGGGTATTTTCCATGCTTTTCTGCAAAACCTGCTGTAGTTCCATATCCAGCGTAAGATAAAGATTATTTCCCGATTCCGGCTTTAAAGTTACCAGATCCCGGATGGGTCTACCCTGGGCATCTACTTCTACACTGCGAGCTCCATCGCTGCCTTTCAATTCGTTTTCATATTGCCTTTCAATTCCAGATTTTCCGATCAGACTGTTTATGCTATATTCTCCATCTTCAGAATTCTGCAGCTCATTCTCGTCAATAGAATGAATATAACCTAGAACATGTCCTGCCAGTGCACCCTGGGGATAGCTGCGCAGGGGTTCAACCACAATGGAAACGCCGGGCAAAGTCTGACGATTCTCTTCCAGCTTGACCACCAGATCCCAGGAAATATCGTGAATAAGCGTAATCGGCTCATATAAACGGTATTTTTGTAATTCTACTTTTTCTTCAATAATTTCTCTGGTTATTTCCGGGTAGTAAGCTTTCAGAATAACCAACAGGTTATCGATAACCGTTTCCTGTTGGCTGACTCCCAGATAGGTCAGACTCAGGGAGTATACGATCTCATTAGTAGCCAGAACCTCACCGTCTGAAGTATATATTTCCCCCCGTGGTGCTTTTATGGGAAGCAGTCTTATGCGGTTTTCCTTGGCCTGAGTCTGGTAAGTCTCATTATTAAATAACTGAACTACTGCCAGCCTAACCCCTAGCAAAGTCAGGAGCATAATAACTATATATGTATAGGCTCTTAATTTTTTATCCAGTTCTTCAGCTTTCATTTATCTCTCCCCAGTTAAGCTAAGTACTCCCCTTTGGGATGAATTGTAGTACCAGATGTAGATGGGAACTGCCAGCAGAATATTATATAGGCTCTGGTATATTGCGCCGCTAATAATGGAAGCATCAAGATTAAACACGCTAAAAGCACTCCATCCTAAAATAAACATAAAAAAAGAATTTAGTACTGTTCCAATAAAAACTACCATTAACCCGACCAGAAGATTTTCGTTAAAAAAGCGCACCTGCAACCGGCCAATAATATATCCAGTAACAGCTTTGGATATGGCACTGACTCCTATGAATCTCCCTAAATATAAGTCTTCAAATAAGCCGCATAGAAAACCGTATCCGGCTCCTTTTTTTTCTCCATTAAGAAAGGCGAAGAATACTACAAATATTAGAACCAGATCCGGCAGTGCATCATTTATACTATAAGTGCTGAAGAATGTCGACTGTAAAAATATTGCCATAAAAGGTAACAGGCCCAGTACAAAATATCGCAAAATATTTTATCCCCCACTTTCAGCAACATCATTATCTTCAAGTGGTAATGCTTGCGGATAATAATTTACAACTACCAGGACTTCTTCCAGTTTATCAAAATCAACTGCAGGTTCTACCAGAGCTGATAATAATATTCCATCCTCCTGCAGCTCAACTTCTTTTACTATCCCAATATCGATTCCTTTAGGATAAGACTCAGATAATCCTGAAGTAATGACATTATTACCCGGTTCTACAGTTGAGTAGTAAGGTATGTTGACCATTCGCAGAAGATTGCTGTCGCCCAGGCCTTCAATGATACCCTGGGTCTCCCTGCTCTCCTGTACTATAGCGCCCACAGCTATTTCCCGGTGGGTAATTAAATCAATGTGAGCTGAATCCTGGCTAACACTTGCCACCCGTCCTACCAGACCCTTGGGGCTAATAACTGCCATGTCTTTCTCAATGCCGCTATCAGAGCCTTTATCGATGACGATATTCCGGTACCAGTTGTTGGGGCTGCGAGCAATTACCCGGGCTGGAACCATCTCATATTTGGTCAGGCTGATGTCCTGGAAGCCCAGCAGACTTCTTAATCTGCGTACTTCCTGAAGCACCTGGTTTTCCATAGTCAGTTCCTGGTTTTGTTCTTTAAGACTATCAATTTCCTGCTGCATCAGCTGCTTGCTGCTGAAAAAGCCATTAAAACTGCCTAAACGGTCTTTAAACTCGACTACCCCGCTTTGCAGCGGGGTATAAGCATCCCTGATGATTTTTTCCAGAAGGCTAATATTATTCCGTTCTGACGAGGTATTATTTATAAGCAGCAGGGTTCCTATAAATAGTATAAGGACCAGCCAAAAATACTTGTTCTTAAAATATTTTTTCAAATCTCCCCACCCAAATATTATCTATTTTTTTGGTGATATCAGCACCTTCTTAAGTATATCAATATTTTCCAATACTTTACCAGTCCCCCTGGCTACTGCCAGCAGTGGATCTTCACACACATAAACCGGCATATTGGTTTCACTGCTGATTAATTTGTCCAGTCCCCTTAACAGGGCACCTCCCCCGGCCATTACAATACCACGATCCATAATATCTGAAGCCAGTTCCGGAGGAGTTTTTTCCAGGCAAATTTTAATCCCGTCAACAATCTGATCCACAGTCTCCTTAAGAGCTTTCTGTATTTCGGTGGATGATACCTGGATAGTCTTGGGCAGACCTGTTACCAGGTCCCGTCCGCGTACCTCATAAAACTCTTCCTCTCCCTCCCATACTGCTGAGCCTATCAACATCTTTATGGCTTCTGATGTTCTCTCCCCAATGAGCAGGTTGTAGTTCTTTCTAAGATGACTTATTATTGCTTCATCCATGTCATCCCCTGCTACCCGTATGGATCTGGAGGTAACTATACCACCCAACGATATAACCGCAACTTCAGTAGTGCCTCCGCCAATGTCGACTATCAGGTTACCGGTAGGTTCATGAACCGGCATGCCGGCACCGATGGCGGCAGCCATTGGTTCCTCAATGAGGTAGGCTTCTTTAGCGCCACCCGCCACCGTAGCTTCTCTTACAGCTCTCTCTTCAACCGTGGTACAGCCAGTTGGTATGCTGACAATCACCCGGGGCCGTATAAAAGGATTTTTTTGCCCTATGGCTCTGGCAATAAAATATTTAATCATGGCCAGGGTAACATCATAATCTGCTATAACTCCATCCTTCATAGGCCTTATAGCAACTATATTACTGGGAGTTCTCCCGATCATCTGCTTGGCTTCCTCACCTACCGCCAGTACTTTACCACTGTCAATTTCTATGGCAACAACAGAAGGTTCACGCAAAACGATTCCTTTCCCTCTTACATGCACCAGTGTATTTGCAGTACCCAGATCTATTCCCAAGTCTTTTCCGAAAACCAATATCCTTTTCCTCCTTAGAATTTAGATTAAACCCTTTGATTTAAGACTGCAGTATGTATTGTCTCCGATTATTATATGGTCAAGCACGGATATTCCCATAATATTACCTGCTTCAATCAACCTGCGCGTTATCTCCACATCCTCCTGACTGGGAGTAGGATCTCCGCTGGGATGATTATGCACAAGTATCAATGATGCCGCACTTTTTTTTACTGCTACCTTGAAAACTTCCCGGGGATGAACGATGGAACTATGCAATCCTCCCACTGATATATCCTGCATTTCCAGCATACCACCTTTACGGTCAAGATATATTACGCGGAAGTGTTCCCGATCAAAATACCTCATTTCTTCCATGACTATATTTTTCACATCATCAGGTGATTTTATCTGCGTTTTCAGCTGACTATCCCGGGCCATACGCCGTCCCATCTCTATGGCTGCTTTAACACTCACTGCTTTGGCAGGGCCAATCCCCTTTTCTTCCAGCAGTTCTTCCAGACTGGCATCTTTTAAATGCCGCAGCGATTTATATTTAATCATTAACAACTGGGCTAATTCCAGGGCGCTTAGTTCTCTGGTTCCTTGCCCCAGTATTATTGCCAGCAGCTCTGCATCATCAAGATTTTTTTCCCCTTTAAGTATTAGCTTTTCCCTTGGTCTCATATCTTCAGGCATATCTTTAATACCAGTATGATAAAAACTCAGAGCTTTACACCTCCAGCAGTCTCACTCCCAGCCTCTTAAGCATTATATACACATTCTTCAAAGGCAATCCAACTACATTGAAATAACAACCCTCAATTCTTTCAATGAACACTGCCCCGGTTCCCTGTATTGCGTATGCTCCTGCTTTATCCATTG
Source organism: uncultured Syntrophomonas sp. (assembly GCA_964492475.1). Classification (GTDB taxonomy): domain Bacteria; phylum Bacillota; class Syntrophomonadia; order Syntrophomonadales; family Syntrophomonadaceae; genus JAAYJK01. The sequence continues at coordinate 8,099 of CAZBKS010000014.1, forward strand.
GTTCTCCCGTTAATATGTAAGCTCTTATTTCTTCATCTGTAATATCTCGGAAATATACCCTGCTTGTCTCATCCTGAACTTCAAAAAAGCCACTTTCAGCATCTATAACACAAACGGCAGTTATTACTTCATGTTTTCTTCCTTTGAGCATAGACAGTTTATTAAAAGCATCCTGTGCATCGTCTGGTTTGCCCAGCATCTCGCCATTACATACCACCACTGTATCGGCTGCAATTATTAAACCGCTTTCAAGCTGTTGCCGAACCTTTTCCGCCTTACTTTTGGCAATCCTTCTCACAGCCTCCCGAGGGTTTTCACCTGATAGGAAAAATTCATTAATATCAGCTGGACAGCATTCAAATTCAATGCGCAGCAGCTCCATAATTTCCCTGCGCCGAGGTGATTGGGAAGCCAGAATAATTCTTTTCAAATCTTATCTCCACTCTTATAATCTCTTGTATACCATATAAGCGACCATAAAACCAATTATAGTAAGAAGATTTATATGCATCATAAAGCCAAATGAAAAATTTATAACTCCCAGATCCAGACTAAATCCTGGAATCCCAACGCTCTGGGTATTTCCCAGTATATTAGCAGCAGGCCATAAAGCTACAATGGCGTCCCCTATCCAACTACCAATAATACCGCCAAGTACCAGCAGCAAAATTAATATCTGCCAGCCAGGATAGGTGCGCGTTCTACTCGTCAATGCACTCCCTCCACAACCACCTATTTTTTTTCAAGTGTAGCATTACTACCCTTTAAACACAAGTTCGTTAAAAAAGAAGGAGAATTCTCCTAATAGAGCATTCTCCTCTGTTATTTCATTTTCAATACTGATTACTTACAACAAAACCGCTTATTTATTCTGAACCAGGTTAAAACTCAAAACTTCCAGATTAACTGACAGGTCAACGTTCCTCAAAACCACATCATTAGGTACCTGGAGCACCCGGGGGGAGAAATTCAATATCGCCTTAACTCCTGCTTCCACCATTTCATCTGTAACCTTCTGGGCTTCTGCCGCCGGAACCGTAACCACTCCTACATGTACATCGTTTTCCCGAACCTTGTTTTTAAGTTCTGCCAGAGACTCCACATGCAGTTGACCTAATTTAGTACCTAATTTTTCTTCTGCCACATCCAGAATGGCTTTAACCACAAAACCACGTTCTCTAAAACCTTGATAGAGTGCCAGGGCAGATCCCAGTTTTCCTGCTCCAACTATTATTACATTCCACTCATGATCAAGACCAAGAATCTCCATTAAATATCCAAATAGCTCATCAACCTTATAGCCGACTCCTCTGGTTCCAAATTCTCCAAAGTAGGCCAAATCCTTTCTGACCTGAGCCGAACTAACTCCTACCCCACGGGCGATTTGGCCAGAAGATACTGTATCTTCCCCTTCGTCCATCAACTGATGAAGAAATCTGGAGTATATAGAAAGTCTTTGCACGGTTGCTTCAGGTATTTTAAATGCTTTCAATTTTCCACCCCTTCACGGCAGTTTATTTGTCCATGTTACAATATGCACTATCTTGTATACTATTGTACATAAAAACAGTAATAAAAAATAGGCATAAAAATAAGGTCTTTCTTTGTGAAGAGTTAGAAATTATAAAACCACGTCTATTATTTTCAAAATATTATAGGTTAAAATGGATACTACCGCCGAAGATGGAATAGTAATAAACCATGCTATAATAATCTGCCGGGCTATATTCCATCTTACTCCCTTAAGCCGTTTGGCAGCCCCAACCCCCATTATGGCAGATGAAACTACATGAGTGGTGCTTACCGGAGCTCCCAGCAGGCTGGCTGAATAAATTACCAATGCTGAACTAAAATCCGCAGCAAAACCATTAATGGGCTCGATGCGAAAAATCTTGCCCCCCATGGTCTTAATTATTTTCCATCCTCCTACCGCAGTACCCATAGCCATGGATGCAGCACAGGCTATTTTTACCCACAGGGGAACATCAAAAACTGATATAATTCCTCCTCCCAGCAACACCATGGTTATTATCCCCATGGATTTCTGGGCATCGTTGGAGCCATGGGCAAATGAGGCCATGCAGGCTGCTACTATCTGAAGCTTTCGAAATCCGTTGTTGATTTTGGAAGGAGCAGCAGGCTTGAAAATCCAAAAAAGGACCGTCATAACGCAGCTGCCCATCAGTCCCCCTACTATGGGAGCAATAATCAATCCGGCCAGGATTGTGAAGAAACCTCCCCATAGAACAGCATGAAAACCAAAGCCAGCTACTACTGCTCCGGTTAAGCCTCCAATCAAAGCATGTGAAGAACTGCTGGGTATGCCAAAATACCAGGTAATAAGATTCCATAATATGGCACCCATCAAAGCGGCTACCATCACTGAACCTGTTACCAGCTCGGGTGCCACCAGGCTCCTCCCAATAGTAGCGGCAACTGCCGTGCCGCTCAATGCCCCCACAAAGTTTAAACTGCCGGCAATTAGAATTGCATTTCGGGGCGACAGGGCTTTGGTTGATACCGAAGTAGCTATGGCATTGGCTGTATCATGGAATCCATTAATGAAATCGAAAATCAGAGCTAATAATACTATTACAACAATGATACCAATACTAAACATATTTCACTGCGATTCCCTTTAGAATATTACTCACATTCTCACAGTAGTCGAGGGTAGTCTCCAGATGCTCGTATATTTCTTTCCATTTGATAATATCTACGACATTTTCGGTATTTTCAAAAAGAAGGGCAATGCCTGCTCGATACAGGTAATCGCCCTCATGTTCATATTCCCTTATCTTTTCGCTGGATTCCACAACTTGTTTATGCAGGTCTCTGATCTCTGGAAGGTTGCTCACGGCTGCTTTTATTTCTTTAGCCGCTTCTTCCAGGACATTGGCCAATTTTAATATGTAAATCTCTTTTGGTTTTCCCGCTTTGTAAATAACAATTTTTTCCATTGTACCCTGAGTGTGATCCACTATGGAATTTAGTCCCCTGGCTAGTTGGAGTATATCTTCCCGATCAAATGGAGTTACAAATGAACTGTTAATCTGGGCCATAATCTCCAATAGAATATTATCTCCCCGTTCTTCCACTTGATTGATTAATTCCAGATTCCGGGCTGGATCACCCCCGGGCTGTTCTATAAATTGCTTCAGCAAGCTGGCAGCTTCGGCTATAGCATCAGCTAATTGGTCAAAATAAGTAAAAAACAGGTCATTACGTGGCTTTAGTTTAAAAACCACCTTGACACCTCCTCAATTCTGCACCCGGTAATACCCTAATTGTAATTATAGCAATAATAATGTTAAGGCTTTGTTAATAATTTGTTAACAAAGCCTTAAGTATTCGTAAACTGCCGTCGCGCTCTATCCAGCAGGTAAAAAGATCCAGTGATTAACAAATATTCATCAGCAGCAAGCAGCCTAAGTCCTAATTCTACCGCATTTTCAATGTCTTCCTCAATATAGCATTCTATTTCCGGATATATTTTATTCCACAGCTCAGCCACTCTATCCCAGCCGTTTGCTCGTTCTCCCTCCGGCCTGCTTACAATACATTTACTGGTGTTGACTCCCAAGTGTAACAAAGCCCCTCGGGCATCTTTGTCGTCCAAATAACCACAGAGCAGAACTTTATTCCGTTCCCCCAGGATATTATTCAGAGAAGCTGACAGGGCTTGCGCAGCCTGGGGGTTATGACCTGCATCAACGATAACCAGCGGGTACTGGGATACAACTTCCATCCGGCCCGGAAATTTCATATTCTCAAGCGCTTTTATAATATCCGCAACGGATACTGTAAAAGCATATTTCTTCAGCAGGCTGGTTATGGCCAGAGACAGGCGTAAATTATCCAGTTGATGAATGCCGGCCAGCCCAAAATGGACCCCGGCTATTTCCTGCCCGGCCCAATCGATATTGATGTTTTGCCCCTCTATTTCCGGATGCCCACAAAGAGTAATCTTAATAGTCTCCTTGTCAAACACGGGTGCATCCTTCATAACCGCCCTGGACTGGATGACTTTCCAGGCCTCTTCACTCATTGTGCCAACAACTACAGGTATTCCTGGTTTAATTATACCCGACTTATTTTCCGCAATTTCTGCCAGCGTTCTTCCCAAAATCGCGGTATGATCGTAATCAACCCCGGTAATGACTGAAACCAGCGGTGTAATAACATTGGTGGAGTCATAGACTCCACCTAATCCAACTTCTATTACTGCCAGATCTACCTTACTGTCCTTGAAATACTGAAAAGCCAGAGCGGTCATCACCTCAAATTCAGTGGGATGCTCTTCCCCGGCAGCTGTCATTTTATCCACCTGACATTGGATAAAATCCAGGTATTCTTTAAACTGTCCGGCTTTTATTTCATTACCGTCAATGGTAAAGCGTTCCAGGTAAGAATGTAAATGAGGGGAAGAAAACCTGCCTACCCGGTATCCCGCTGCACTTAATAAAGAAGCGGTGATAAAAGTAACTGACCCTTTGCCATTGGTGCCTGCTACATGTATAAATTTCAACTCTTTTTCTGGTCTGCCCATGAGCTCCAGCAGTCTATTTATTCTGGCCAGACCCGGTCTGATTCCGAATCGACTGAATCTCTCCAGATGCTCAGCTATTGCTCGCTGAATATTCGCAGCCGTTGTAATATACCCTCTTTCTTGGTTTTGGCTTCTTCTACTTTGAATTTCTCCTTGGTAATGACCTCCTGGGGAGCCCGGGATAGGAAGGATTCATTCTGCAGCTTGGCTTCAGCCTTGCTGAGATCGGACTGTACATTTTTAAGCTCTTTGTTCAATCTGGCTATTTCTTTTTCAAAATCAATGATACCTTCCAATGGAACGTATATTTCCATAAGTGAACTTACCGCTGAAACTGCCTGTTCCAGTTTGCTGTCCAATTTTTCTACTACCTCCAGTTTCCCCACATTGGCCATCTGGGCAAGATATGACCGGTTATTAACAAACACCTGACTTAGACCCAAATCTGGCATAAGTATAAGCGCATCAATCGCCGAACCTGGTGGAATATTAAATTCCGCCCTGATATTCCTGATAGACCGGATGGCATTCATTATCTGTTGCATTTGTTCTGCTGCCTCAGGCCATATTTTCCTGTTATCTGTCTCTGGCCATGGGTCCATCATTATGCTTTGACTGTGACCAGGCAGATTCTGATAAATCTCCTCGCTAATAAAGGGCATAAAAGGATGCAGGGTTTTTAAG
>CAZBKS010000015.1:0-13098 GCA_964492475.1 uncultured Syntrophomonas sp.
CTGCTGAATCCTAATTCCACTGCCCTGATTAAATGCAGGTATGATACCGAAGCTAAACTGGGCACCCGAATAGTGATAAATGGCTGCGACTGAAACGTATCGAGGTCCATTTTATTTATTTCTTCGCATCCGGCGGCACAGCTAATTAACAAAGACAGACCATTGGCATATTCGTTTCCGGTGGCCAGTTCTTCCAGAAGAGCAAGTCCAGCCGGCCCGGTAAAGGATGGTATCTGAATACAGCCAAACGGGCAGGATACCGTACACCAACCGCATTTAATACATTTATCCTCTTTTATACCTATTTTCCCTTCCTGTTTGACCAGTGCCCCGGTGGAGCACGCATCGATACAGATTCGGCAAGTGCTGCTCCCGGCCAGACAACTCTTAGTATTAATAACTGGAACTTCTTCATATTTACCCAACTTGATAGGCATTCGAAGGAATTGACGCCTATTCATAGTGGGTTTATCAATGGCCTCGAACATTTTAACAATCCCTACCGGCGCTGCTTTGCTGGCTACCTCCCATCCTGCCAGTATTTTAGCAACATAGGCATTTATAAGCAAAGCAGCATACTCCCCGGCACTGGACGCTGGTAATCTTTTTAAATCTACAAATTCACAGGCAAATATGGGGAGATCAGTATTTTCCAGAACCTCTCTCCATTTGTCTATGTGTTTTTGATCTGTGCATCCGAGTACCAGAAGTCCATCAACCTGCGCGGTCATATTTTTCAATAAATATGGCCGCAAGCAAAGTTCATCCACCCATTTAATAAATGAAATATTAGAATGCTGGCAGCATAATTCATCAAGATCTACATGATCCAGCTTGTTTCTTATTTCTTCTCTACAGGAACAAATAAGAACACCAATTTTCCGGCTTAACAACTCCATCCCTCCATGTTTGCGTGAAGATAGCTGGCGTCTCTGGAAACAAAATTCCTGGTTAGAATTGATAACAGTCTATAAAACTGCATATTGGCATTTTTTTCCATTATTTCGCAAAACTTTGGTACCCACAGAATTAAATGATCCTGTATAAACTCGCTTTGAGCAGCAATATATTTATTACCAGCTTCTTCTCCTGTTTTTCTGGCTTCACCTTCACAAAAAGCAAGATAATACATGAATTCCAATTCGGTGGTTATATGATCAGGTGGTAGTTCTCCGTACTTAGCGGGTTCGATGCCATACTCCCGATAGAATTCTTCAATCGCAATCTGCATTTTAGCTGGATTATTGTTTTCACTGTGGGCGGTATGACTTGATGATTTTAAAAAGAATGATTCATAAGACGGACATACCGGACGATAATCGAATAACCTAACATATTCTGCCTGAATATCCTGCATATCAATGTTGTCCAGAGAACTTACAAAACCATCAATAATAAGATCCAGCGGCAGAGACATGGCGGCTGCCAGTTCTTTAAAAAGCTGAGCTATTTCTGCCTTATTGCTTTTAAAGCTATTAAAAAGTTCTTCCTCCTGGTACTGGTAGAGGACTGATAAATGTTGATATACATTACCCCTGAGCTGAGGGTTTATAGTACTCAAAATAATCACCATACCTTTCCTTCTTAGTTTTAGAATTTATTAGTTGAAGGGCCTGAAGAACCGAGGCCCCTCAACTTTTAATGGATCACATGAAAGGAGAAAATGATTCATATACTCCTGCAGCCAGTATTATGTAGCGCAGGACCAGCCCACCAAACAAGAGTGAGATTCCGGTTAGGGCAGTTTGGGTTTCTTTAACTACTGCCTTTCCCTGCTGGAACGAAATGAACTCGATTATAAATGGCATCAGCAGACCGATTACAATAACCACCAACCAGAACAAGAGTGCCAGTGAGCCATTGATAATCATATGAGTTGATGCTGCAGCAGCAACTCCCGACTTTGCCATAATATAAACATAGAATACCAGACACATTATTTCCAACATAATTAATACTATATCTACTTTAGCCAGCAAATGAATACCAGTTGCGTCTAAATGAACTGCCTCCCGTGATTGCTTTGATACCACTGCTACCAGCAGAACCGCCCCTATACCGGTTGATAGAGCAGAGATCAGGAATAGTACGGGAAGAACCGGGGTATTCCAGAAAGGAATAGCCTGAGCTACACCTAAAAGTATTCCAGTATAGATTGCTGTCAGCAAGGCCAGCACAATTCCTATGCTCCATAACAGGCCAAATTCCTTTTCCGGCATAACTTCTTTTTTCCGGTTGGAATACTGTTTAAGCCATTGAACAGCTGATAGTATGAAGAACAGGGTTAGCAGCCAGGCCCCGATGGATATCCAGGACTCCTGCGGTCTGAGGAAAGCATAAGGGAAACGCATACGCTGTCCTAAATCCAACCATAACACGAAAATACTAAGCCCCAGGCAGGGGGCAGTTAAATATACACCAATTTTTACGAGATAATCCTGCTTTTTGGCATACTGCCAGTAAGCAGCTACCAGATAGGTACCTGCTGAGACTCCTGCCAGGAATAGATACAACGCGATAGGCCAACCCCACATTGTCTGCACATGCAGCATATTTACACCTCCTACAAGTCAAGATAAATAGCGGAATAGCGTCTTTGCTTATTTAATGTTGCAGTAGTATACTTTTGGCTTGGTGCCCAAGTGCGGTGACAATGGCAGGGCGCCTTCAGATTTAATGATCTGGGATACTTCGCTGTTCGGATCATCCAGATCGCCAATAGTTATAGCATTACCAATGCACTTCTCCACACAATAAGGCTGCAGACCTGCTTCGATTCTATCCGCACAAAAATCGCACTTATCTGCCATGCCCGTTTCATGATTAAAATAACGGGCCTGATAAGGACAAGCCAGAATACAGTATTTGCATCCGATGCACTTTTCGGTATCAAAATGTACAATCCCATTATCACCCAAATAACTAGCTCCGGTAGGGCATACATTGACACAGGGAGCCTCATCGCAGTGCATACAGTGAACAGGCATAAAAAACCTGCGGACAGACGGGTATTTGCCAATTTCCGGTTCAACCAGTTTTATTCGGGAATAGCTATGCCCGCTTTCAAATTCATTGGGAATGTTGTGGAAAATCTTACATGTAATATAACAGGTTCGGCAACGAATACACTTATTAAGATCGATTACCATTCCATATCTGGCCATAATACTTTACCCCCCCACCCGTTTGATTTTGATAATACTGTAGTTTTTACCACATCCACCAGCATAAGGTTCAACTGTCAGAGGGACAAATTCACTGTGTACTATTCCATCCCTGACCTTGGAAAGCATCAGGTTGGACTTGTGTCCCGAAGCAAAATGGGTAAAGGCAACGGCAGGGTGTAATCCTTCGCTCAGATGCACTCTTACTGTATCCTTAAATCCGACATTTGAATCATCGACTACGCATACTTCATCGGATTTTATTGGCCCTATACACTCTAACTCAATAAGATCGTTTTCTTTTAAGCCCAACTCATCAGCCCTCTGGGTATTGATATATACCGGCATATAGGGGCATCCACCTTCAATGCCGGATTCCATTAAGTACCGGTTATCCTGGGTGGCGTTCTTCTGATGCCAGGTGGCTTTACCGCTGACCAAATAGAATTCATCCTTGTTTTTTGGTTCCACAATAGGAATATAAACTGGGAGAGGATAAACATACATGAGATCTTTCCAGGGGGAAGCGTCGTTATAGAAGCACTCCTCAGCTAATTCATTGGAGTACAGTTCGAAACGGCCGCTTCGAGTCGGAATGGGCATGCTAAGCACATCATATGTCATTGGATGGTCTTCCTGATAAGGACCATTCTCCACCAGATCCTTGGATGTAACCGATAATCCGGCTTTCTTAAGCATAGGATCCCAATATCCGTACTGCTGATCAATATTCTCAAAGTATTCACCCAGCCCCAGTCGCTTGCCGATTTCAGTATAGAACCAGGAAACCGGTTGGGATTCGCCCTGAGGTTGAATAGCTGCTGAACGCATAATGGCGGTGGCATGTTCCTGTCCGTCCTGTCCAAGGGCGGTAAATGTGTATAGATGATTTCTTTCCACATAAGATGCCTCCGGTATTACATAGTCAGCTAATTCTACAAATTCCTTGGGAAGCTGTTCACCTACCACGATCAATTCCAACTTGTTAAGGCACTCATATACCAGAGTAGTATCCACCTGAGTAATAGCAGAGTTTTCCGCTGTGGAGAAGAGGGCTTTGACATTGCCTGCTTTGATGGCGTCAAAGTGTTCCCACGGCAGAGCTACCGTACTTGGATGATATTTCTTGGGTGTGGTATAGCAGTTGGCCTTATCCAGCGATTTAATCGACATTACGTTTCCCCATGGGCCAGGGACTACTTCAAGGTCTGGGTCAGGATATTCGGGTACCTCTGGTGAAACCGGCCAACCCGTACCAACACTAAATTTGTGCTTGGGGAAATACCATCCCCCCGGCTTTTCAATATTACCCAGCAGTATATTGACTGCGCTGTAGCTTCTCAATACCTGGAACCAGTTGGCATAACGGCCGGTTGTAAAACCCGCCGAGAAAATTACAGCCGGTCTATTGTATCCCAGATTATGAGCGATTTCATAAATTTTATCAGCATTGAAGGGCATTTCACACAACTCAACGGCCTTTTCCGGGGTAAATTCTGCAATATCATCTGCCCATGCTCCCAGAGCTGTTTGGCATTTTACTCCATTTACATCAAAGGTCTTGCCAATCCCCAGAACTCCCTGCCTGGTTCCTGCCTCTGCCATCGCCGCGGCTGAATTAGTGGCGGAATCCCAAACCATATAGTGTCCGGCTGAATCTTTCAGGGCTTCCCGGGTTTCACTATTAATCAATTGAGCTGCATTGGTATAAGTGAGCAGAAATTCTTCATCGTATAAATTCTCATTAATCAAAACATTAGCAACTGCCATAGCAAAAACTGCGTCTGAAGCAGGTTTTAAAGGAAGCCAATCATCAGCCATGGCACCACTGTCGGTCAGTTTGGGATCTACCAGGGTGTATTTAAACCCATTTTCTCTGGCCTTTAAATATACTGGATAAAAAGCCGAAGCACCGCAGGTTGTACCCGGTGTAAAAACAGCACCGGGGAAATTCTGGCCAGCGATTACCGCATACTTGGTGTTGACATAATCGACTGTTCCTCCTACCATATCTCCAGCCCGGTTGGAACCGAAAGTGATGGATTTTTCTGCTGTATTGTCTCCAAAGCATATCTGACCATGCATATATGAAATGCTGGTACCGGTTATTCTAGCAAAGTAATGCAAAAAATACATATTATCGGTTTGAACGGGACATCCCCACCAGGTTTCATACCATTCCGGATGTCCAGCATCAGTATATTCTTTTATCTTGGCTGATGTAGCATCAATTACCTCTTCCCAGCTGCAACGAACGAACTTGCCTTCTCCTCTTTCTCCCACCCTTTTCAGGGGATGAAGGATACGGTCGGGGGCATAAATTCTGCCCCATATGCCTCCAAAGGCTTTAGCACAAACTTTTCCTTTCCAGGGGTAAATGTCTTCACCCCTAACATCTACAATCTTTTCATTTTCCACTTTAACTTGCATGGGGCACATTAAACACATAGCGCAGGCAGTGTGCCTCCAGGTTCCGTTGTCTTCGTGGTTTGGAGCATCATCAGCCAGCACCAGATTGGTAAGCCTCAATTGGTTTGAGCTTGCACCAAGAACCATGCCGCTGCCGACAGATATTCCGGTCCATTTAATAAAACTTCTTCTCGAAAGTTTCCAAGCCACTCATTTCACCTCCAGTTGTCGTAAATACAAGACTGATGTCAGTAACTTTTAACTGAGCAGGCCAGAATTATTCACCTCCTCGTACTGCTTCTTTAAAAGGCACTGTTGCTTTAGTGATTTTAATAGCAAATACTGTGCCAGCTTTTTCACAAAGCGCTTGGATGCCGAAAAACCGGTCATTGATTACGAACTACGTTCAAAATAAGTACGATAAATCCAAGTGAAAAATATAACATAATAGTTACAAGTGTAACTATTAGTTAACGATATGAAATGAAGAATCTGTCAAAACGGGTAAACCCGAGAAGCTGGTTTTGAAATTGTCTCATCTAAAATATCCGGTTTCACGCTCCTGACCAAAATGGCCGTATTACATTTTATTAATTCAGCCCTCGCGGTCAGTTGAAATAATGAAGAAGAGATTTCAGATAAATTTAAGCGTCTTGTCATATAATAGTGCACAATCGGAGATGTAAAGGACCTGCTGAGGAGGCATAAGTATTATCAATGAATGATATCGGTTACAAGAATAGAGAGAAAAAACGTGGTTTTTTGCCTTGATGATTTTTATAATCGGAGCAGAATATCATTGAACTTAACTCGAAGGTTGCCGCGGATAACCATGCTATATTTGCTATCCACGGCGACTATTAGGGTTTCTGTGAAGATGGTATTCTTGTTAGCAATGGAGTGATTTATCGCGACTCTCCTGCTCGAACCGGTCTTGCGATCTATGCCAACGGCGACATGGAGATTTATTAGGAAACCGAAACCAGTGCCCACGACCAGCTGTATGATAGGGTTTAGCTGGTGCCTGCCAAGCTGATGACGGATAATATTATAAATCCCAGCCAGCTACTGGATGCAAAGAAAGTTTGTGTTCTGCCACTCCCCGGTTAATTTAAAGCATCTTTAAGCTGAGGCAAGATATCATTGAGATCTGCGATCATGTAATAATCTGCCATATTATTAAGGGGAGCGTTTTCATCTCTGTTAATGGATATCAGTACCCGGGCACCACGGATTCCAACTGTAAACTGTACCTGTCCTGATACACCGAGAGTAAGTGCCACTTCTGGACTGCAAATCTTCCCTGACAGGCCGATGATTCTCTCTTCGGAGAACCACTTCCAATCGGTTGCTACCGGTTTGGAGCATCCAACCAGTCCTCCCAGAGCTTCTGCTATGGCCTCAACTGCTGGCAAATTAGATTCCTTTTGCACTCCGCATCCTACCGCAACCAGTACCTCTGCGTCTGCAATATCTACACTATCGGTACCTTTATTTATTGTTTCCTTAACATGTACAAGGGATTTTATTTCTTCGGCTGAAAAGTTATTGATACTGCCGCCGTCTGTGGCATCCGCCGCCATAAATACTTTAGCCGAAATTGCCAGCACCTGTTTTTCACTCTTAATGAACTGGACAGATACAGCAGCTCCTCCCAGTGCGTTTCTTTCACATTCCATTTCTGTACCATTCACTGTTATGGCTTTAATGTCTGTAAGACAGCCGGCCTTAAGCTTCTGGGCTAACCTGCCGGATAGTTCCTTGCCCCTGCGGTCCGATGAAAGCAGTATTATGTCAGCTTTCAGTGCTTCTGCCGCTTGCTTAAGAATGTCGGCAACCGCATTGGTGTCAGCAACGCTGCAAGCTTCTGCTGCTTTATAAACGTTCGCACCAGCTTCTTTTAATACTTGTGCCTGCTGTTCGTTATTAATGCTCAGAGCTTTGACTTCCTGCCCAATTAATCTGGCTGCCGTAAGGAGCTCCAGCGCCAAAGCCGTATTATTACTGTAAATTATTACGCCTGCCATATCTATTTACCTCCTGCTGCTGATTTTAGAATACCAACCAGTTCACTGATACTTTTTAATTCGATACCCTTGCGATTGCTTTCAGGTGCCAGGGTGCTGCTGGTTGAAACCAGGACTTCACTGATTTCTATATTCAGGTCATCCAAAACAAAGATATCTTTCGGTTTCCTTCCAGCTTTTAACACCTTGGATACAGCGGGTATTCTTGGTTCGTTTAGATCAGCGGCTACGCTGATTACCGCTGGCAGCTGTAACGCCAGTATTTCATCCTGATTCTCCAGGCTACGTTTCACTATGGCAGTAGTTCCCTCTATATCAATTGATGTTACATAAGCAGCCTGAGGAAGCTCAAGGATTTCCGCTACTCTAGAACCCATCTGACCGGAATAATTATCAGCACTGCCTTCTCCAAATAAAATCAGGTCGTATCCTTCTACCTGTTTAATAAGTTTTGCCAGTGCTTCTGCTGTTTGTGCGCTGTCCATTTTTTCTACCTCATCATCTATTAACAATACTGCACTGTCAGCATCTGCTGCCATCGCTTCTTTTATGGTATCTTCCAATTCTTCGTTTCCTGCAGATACTACCACTACTTCACCATCGGCTGCCTCTTTGATCTGCACCGCTGCTTCCAGAGCATTTTTATCTATTTTTCCAAATGTCAACGGTACCCCATCAAGCAAGGGTTTACGATCCTTAATTCGTATCTGCTGTAAATCAGGAATCTGTTTCATTGCTACCACTATTTTCATTCGTTTCCGACCTCCAATAATCACTTCAACTAATTTATTTTTACAGGCAGGCATAGCTGCATTAGCATTGTATATATTTTCTGATTAATTAAAAGGGATATAGTTACCCCTCCTAATTAACCACTTATTTATAAAGAAGCCGCAGTAATAACAAACCTTAAGTGTTCAAACGTTAATCAATCATCATTGCCAGGGGCTATTTTAATATGGGCCCAGGCATAGGTAATACGGTTTTTTTAAATGCAGCATTTAGAATCCCTGCCGAAGAAACCCATATAGTTCCTATACCTGCAGCAAAGCAAAAGTAGGCTGCAGTATGTGCGTATGAATGCGCTAATACTCCCATATCCATGAAGGTTACAAAAAATACTGCAACATCCAACATCAATACAACCATGCTCATTATGGCAGGACTCTCTTTAAGATAAGCAGGCGTCCACAGAATAAGAGTAATCCACAATGGAAGCCAGGCCCATCCATCCATGGTAGTATCAACAGGCCATCCATTAATCGCCGCAAAATATTTAAAGATAAAACCGAGTCCACCAACCAGCATAAAGAAAGCTGAAAAAAACAAAAACACATTTCCTCCGGTCAAATGACCGTTCTTCAGCTCTATAAGAGCTACCGCTATTTGAACTACAAATCCACCCAACAGCCAGATGCCCAGTATCGGAGCGCCTGTAGATTCCACTGTACCGCTTAGAATAGCATAGAAAGTAAAGCATGCTACCGCCAGTGCTACTAATCCAGCTGGTCCCGGTGTTGCCCAACCTGCATTGTGTTCCGACATAAAAATCCCCCTATCAATAAATAAATATTTGTATATAGCCATCCCAATGAAAAAGAATAAACAATAAGCAATAACCCATAGCGATATCCAACGATTAAAACATATTTTTGTTTATTACTGCGTTGCATCTTTGCCTGAAATTTTGTTCTGAACAGCCATATACCTTATAGAGCCAAGTATTTCTTGATCCAGGCTTTAGCTATTCAGAATGACCCCGGATACGATCATCTTCTGCATATCGGCTACACCTTCGACTTGGGGACCCATTATAGCGTCGCGATATAAACGACTAACTTTATAATCTGCCATTAGTCCGTAAGAACCATGTATATCCACTGCAATGCGAGCTGCATCGGCAAAAGTTTCACAGACGAAGGTTTTAGTTAGCGCTGCCTCTTTGGCAAAAACCGCCTGATCTTTAGCGTCATTAGCCAAACAACCAAGACGATAGGTCAACCAACGGCATGCTTCATACTTCATAGACAGGTCAGCAATTCTTAACTGTATAGCCTGGAATTTGGCTATGGGTTCTCCCCGATGGTTTTTTTCTTTAGCATATTTAACTGCTTCCTCAAAACAACCCAGGATTCCACCCAGGGCAATGGAGCTGATTCCCACCTTGCCGAAGGCGATACCGTAAGTTAATACCGGGAACCCTCCTCCAACTTTTCCAAGTATGTTTTCGGCCGGAACTTTTAAATCTTTAAAGTATACATCTAAAAGATCCCCGCCGCGATAGCCTATTTTCTTCCAGGGTTTGGACAGGGAATAACCTTCGCAGAACTTTTCCACTATAAACGCAGTAGGTTTTCCGCTCTCGCTATCAGCAGCAAATAGCACCATCGGTCCTTGATAATCAGCATTGGTTATAAAGCGTTTGGTTCCATTGATGATATAATAATCACCTTCTTTAACCGCTTTAGTGGTAATCTGCTTGGGATCTGATCCGGTTACCGGTTCAGTAAAGGCAAAAGAGGACATATGCTCACCTTTACATGCTTTCGGCATATATTTCATTTTTTGTTCCTCGGTGCCGAATTTATCTATAGCCCCCAGTCCCAGGCAGTTGACCGATATAGCAATAGCGGGTCCGCTGATAACTCTGCCCAGCTGCTCCATGGCCAGTACGTAACAGTCATAGCCAGCTTCGGCACCGCCATACTCTTCTTTAAAAGGCAGTCCCATAAGATCCAGTTCAGCCAGGCCCTTCATTATCTCGTTGGGAGTAATATTATCCCGGTCTATCTTTTCTGCCAGGGGTTCCAGACGCTTTTCGGCAAACTCCTGGGCAACCTTCTGTATCAGAAGCTGTTCTTTACTTAAAGAAAACTCCATCGTATTTTTTTCTCCTTTCCAATTGGCAAGCAGACAGGGGGGGAGGCAGGAAAAGCCTCACCCATTCCGCCTGTTGACCTTCTTCCCCGAGGTTAATAATCAAAGCACTCGTCATCAATGTCGAGAACTGAGGTGTCAGCAAGTTTCATTATCTCAGCCAGATTAGCCACATGGGGTACTTCATTCAAAAGGTAATACCGGGCGGAGAGGATTTTACCTTTATAAAACTTGTAGTCATAATGTTCTTCTCCAAGTTCTTTGGTTTTTTGGTCTGCCAGTATTGCCTGTTCCAGCAGCAACTTGCCCCCGAGCAATTCTGCAGTGGCCATCAAGATTCGTTTCGCATAAGCAGGTATGAGACCCATTCTGTCTTTATCATGGGCAAACTCACTCATGCTTTGCTTAATTTCAGCATAGGCACTTATAGCTTTGCCCAGCTGGTCAAACTCTTTAATGAATTCAGGATGATCTTTATTGGCTTCATAGAAATCTTTTATACCCTGCATCCAGCGCGCAAATACTGCCCCTTTTTCCATGTTGAATTTCCGACCTACCAGATCCATGGCCTGTATATAAGTGGTGCCTTCGTACAGGGTGTTGATTTTTGTATCCCGGGCTAACTTTTCACAGGGATAATCAGATATATATCCATAACCGCCGTAAATCTGTATTGCCTCGGTCCCTACCAGATCCCAGGAAATTTCACTGCAGTAGGCCTTGGCCAGAGGGATGATCATGCTAAGTTCATCGTCAGCCTTTTTTCTCTCTTCTGGGTCCGGATCCCAATGGTTCACGTCAATGTTATAGTAGCCTCTGTAAGTCATAGCCCTACAGGCTTCCCCGATGGCTTTACAACGTAAAAGGGCTCTTTTAATGTCCTCATGCTCGATGATGGGAACTCTTCCTTTTTTGGGGTTGGTGAAAGGGGTGCCCTGTATTCTCTGTCGGGCGTATTCTTTGGCATTATAATAAGCATTGGCAATTACACTGATGGACAGTATACCGCAGACCAGACGTTCCTCATTCATCATTTTAAACATTAGGGACATTCCATCGCCTTTGCCTTCGTTTTCCAGAGGATTTTTGCCCAGTAAATAACCCCGGCACTGGTTTTCATCGCCAAAGCTCAAGGATACGGTAGGATTGCCATGCATGCCAATTTTATGTTCAATACCGGTAGCTATAACGTCATTAAACTCCATGCTGCCGTCATCATTGATCCAGTATTTAGGCACAACGAACAGGGAAATTCCTCTGGTTCCGGGAAGAGCTCCGTCTACCCTGGCTAAAAACAAATGAACAATATTTTCTGCAAAATCATTATCGCCATTGCTTATGAATATTTTCTGCCCCTTTATTTTAAAAACCCGGGGATCGTCAGTTGGGAAAGCTTTACTGGAGATTTCCCCCACATCGGATCCGGCCTGGGGTTCGGTCAGGCACATGGTGCCGGTGTAATCTCCGGCAAACATCTTGGGCAAAAACTTCTCTTTAATATCCTGGGGAGCCAGTTCGTTGATCAACATGGTAGACCCCTGAGCCATAGCCAGAAATGGGGGGACAAAGGCCGGATTGGCGGCGGAGAACATTTCCCATAATGGAAACATCATGACCTGAGGCAATACCACAGCTCCCTCACTGGTATCATTGTTGCTGCATCCCCAGCCTTCAGACTGCAGCTTTTTGTATACCGGCGGAACAGTAGGAGAAATGATGACCTGGCCGTTTTCAAATTTGATGGGGTTGATTTCACCATCATCAGAAGTGGGTTCCACTATATCTTTGGTCATTTTTAATACCGTATCCAGTATCATATCTACGTCTTCCACGCCATAGTTTTCTTTAAAACGGGGATAAGACAGTACCTTTCCCAGAGGCAGCCATTCTTTTAAGATGAATTTAAAATCCCGGGTGTTTTTATAAGCAAAATTCGAAGCCATAATTTACTCCCTCCATTTTTTCAAGTCTTTTCAAATAACAAAAGTTATATACTAGTAAGCTATCTTGTTAGTAGGGGACCAGATTTTCATAGCCTGAGCTTCCTTGATCAATTCGTCCCGAAAATCCGGATGAGCAATACTGATTACTGCTTCGGCCCTACCCCAGATGGTGCGCCCTTTTATATTCACTATTCCGTGCTCGGTAGCCAGGTAATGCACCAGAGTACGGGGACAGGTTACGATGCTTCCCGGGCTTAATGTTGGTCTGACCCGGGAGTGTACTTTTCCTTCTTTATCGGTATAAGTTGATTCAAATGCGAAAATCCCTTTGCCTCCATTGGATTCCCAGGCCCCGATATGATAATCCAGAGAACCTCCAGTGCCGGATATATGCCTTATACCGTCAGATTCCGAGTTCACTTGGCTGAATAAATCTACCTCTATAATATTATTAATAGATACTACTTTATCTTCAATGGCTATATTTTTGGGATTGTTGGTATAATCGAAGTTATAGCCAGCCACCTGGGGATTTTTGTGCAGGAATTCATGGGTCTTTTTATTGCCAAAACAGAAGGTGAAAATGCTTCTCCCCACATCGCGCCTTTTATATTTATTGGTTATTTTTCCGGCTTCGTACATTGCGGTCATGGCATCACAGAACATTTCGGTTTGTAT
>CAZBKS010000016.1:0-12978 GCA_964492475.1 uncultured Syntrophomonas sp.
ACTTCAAAGGCTACCCGGGTGCGGGTGGATGCCTTTTGGAATATCATCCCCAGGGTTTTGCCGGCCAAATAATGATGGGTGATCCCAGATTTTTGCAGCTTTTTGATTTCACTGCCTAACTCCAGGATGTATTTAACTTCTACTGCGGTAAAATCATATATACTGATAAAATCCCGTCCCCGCAGGGAATCATTAATTTCAAACATTATTTCCCACTCCTTTCCTAAGCAATTTATTTATATTTTATCAGACGGTCCACTCTTTTAATGCTTCTTTTAATATATTAACGGCCTGATCTATTTCCGCTTTATTAACCGTCAATGGCGGCACCAAGCGCAGAACATTCGGGCCTGCGCCCACCAGCAGCAGTCCCTTATGCAGGCAGGTATTCACCAGACCTTTTATTTCGCAGTTGAATTCCATACCCAACATAAAGCCTATACCCCGGGCTTCAACAATCCGCTGGTCAGTAATCTTAGCCAGTTCCTTCTTCAGGTACTCGGAGTTTTCCTCTACCTGCTGCATAAAGCTGCCTGCACACAGTATATCCAGGACCTGATTGGCTGCTGCCGCAGCCAGCGGATTACCACCAAAGGTAGAAGCGTGGTCTCCTGGCGCAAAACCGCTGGAAGCTTTCTCATTGGCCACCATTGCCCCAATAGGGAAGCCTCCTCCCAGTCCTTTGGCCAGGGTTAGGATATCCGGTTTGATACCGTACTTCTGAAAGGCAAACAGACTGCCGGTTCTGCCCATTCCGCATTGAACTTCATCAAAAATGAGCAGTATTCCTTCTTTATCACATAATTTTCTTAAACCGCTCAGGAATAAGGAATCAGCAGGTTTAATGCCTCCTTCGCCCTGTACTGGCTCTACCAGCACTGCGCAGGTATTTTCGTTCACCAATCTTTCAACTGAAGCCAGATTATTGAAGTCAGCGTATACAAATCCTCCCGGAAGGGGGGCAAAACCTTCTTGGTACTTGGTCTGTCCTGTGGCCGTCACTGCTGCCAGAGTACGTCCGTGGAAGGAGTCTTTGAACACGACGATCTGGTTCCGGGAGACTTCCTGTTTACGATAAAAGTATTTGCGGGCCAACTTTATGGCTGCTTCATTGGCTTCGGCACCGCTGTTGCAAAAGAAGGCTTTATCCAGCCCGGTTTCTCTTACCAGTTTTTCAGCGGCTTCCACCTGGGGTTTAATCCAGTACAGGTTGGAGACATGCCATAATTGCCGGCTCTGTTCTTCCAGGGCTTTTATCAGCTCATCATTGCAGTGCCCCAGAATACACACTGCAATACCGCCCACAAAGTCCAGATACTGCTTACCGTCGGCATCCCACAGGTAACAACCTTTGCCCCTGATGGGTGCGATGGGAAATCGGCCATAGGTGTTCATTACATACTGCTGTCCTTTTTTAGCTATATCATTATTAGTCATTTGGTATTTTCCTTTCAAGTTATTATTGGTCCACCACCATAGTTCCAATACCCTGGTCAGTAAATATCTCTAATAATATAGAATGAGGCACTCGGCCATCAATGATATGGGTTCTGCCTACTCCTCCTTGAACGGAATGGGTGCAGCAGTCCACTTTGGGCCGCATGCCGCCGGCAATGATGCCTGCCTCTTTATAAGCATCCACTTCGCTCAGTTTAAGTACCGAAATCAGGCTGTCGGGATCGGCATGATCTTCTAAAAGACCGGGCACATCAGTTAAGAGCACCAGTTTGTCTGCTTTCATGGCCACAGCAATAGCCGCTGCCACCAAGTCGGCATTAATATTATAGGTCTGCTGATCTTCACCCATGCCTATGGGGGCTATGACCGGTATATAACCATTTTCTATCACGGTCTCAATAATGCCAGGATTAATATTCTGAACCTGGCCCACCAGGCCCATTTGCCCGCTGCTATCCAGGGGGGCAGCCTGGATCAAGCCGCCGTCCTTGCCGGAAATACCTACCGCTTTGCCTCCATTAGCATTAAGCCCGGCCACTATCTCCTTATTCACTTTCCCCCCCAGTACCATCTCTACGATTTCCATGGTAGCCTGGTCGGTTACCCGCAGGCCGTTAACGAATTGAACCTTTATATCCAGCCGGTCCAGCATAGTATTTATCTCCGGGCCTCCGCCGTGTACTACTATCGGGTGCATACCCACATACTTCATCAGGACGATATCCTGCATTACTTTTTGCTTTAATTCACAATCTATCATGGCCGCACCACCGTATTTGATGACTACTTTGCGGCCATAGAATTCCTTTATATAAGGCAGGGCTTCCACCAGTATCTCAGCCTTTTCAAGTGCATACAGAACCATATATTTCCTCCTCTTGTCCAACTTTTGTTGATCCCTGTAAGCAATTGTTTATTATTCTAAACGTAAGCTATCAGCTGCGATAATCGGCGTTTATTCTTACGTATTCATAGGTCAAATCGCATCCCCAGGCGGTAGCCTGGCAAGGACCAGCTTTTAGATCTACCGTAATCACGACCGTATCCTCTTCCAGTGCCTCTTTGACCCTGGTTTCATTAAACTGCAGTCCCATGCCGTCACCGGCTACTCTTTCTTCACCCAGATATATATCAACTGTATAGGGGTTAAACTCGGCCCCGGAATAGCCGGCCGCCGCCAGTATCCTGCCCCAGTTGGCATCTGCACCAAAAACAGCTGCTTTGATGAGATTTGAACTGCTGATAGACCTTCCTATCATACGGGCTGTTTGTTCATCGGCGGCATTTAAAACTCTTATTTCTATCAGATGTTTGGCTCCTTCTCCATCCCGGGCAATCTTTTTGGCCAGAGTAGTATTAACAAAATCCAGAGCTTCTTTAAAGAGCTTATAGTCTTGAGCGCCGGAGTCTTTAATGAGCGGGTTGCCAGCCTGACCATTGGCCAGTATCACAGCCATGTCGTTGGTAGAAGTATCCCGGTCGACACTTATCATGTTATAAGATATATCTGCTGATTCTTTGATGAGCTGACTCAGGCAGTCTGGACTCACTGCCGCATCGGTAGTTATAAAGGCCAGCATGGTAGCCATGTTGGGGTGAATCATTCCTGATCCTTTAGCTATACCGGCTATTCGTACCGTTATACCCTGCAGTGTAATTTCTACGGCAATCTCTTTGGATGTAATATCGGTGGTCATGATGGCTTCCGCAACGGCAGCCGATCCATCGCTGCTGAGACTGTGACAGACCTCCGTTATGCCTCTGGTTACCTTGGCCATAGGCAGCGGCACTCCGATAACTCCGGTGGAGGCTACTACTACATCCCGGGGTAATATATCCAGAATTTCAGCACAGTAATCCGCCATCAGCTGGGCGTCTGCAAATCCCTGGATGCCGTTGCAGGCATTGGCATTGCCGCTGTTCACAATAATCGCCTGGGCCTGACCGTTGCTTAAATGGGTTGAGCTGATATCTACACAGGCGGCCTTGACTTTATTGGTAGTAAAAACCCCGGCCGCTGAACAGGGAAATTTTGAATAAATCAATCCTATATCTTTTTTGCTATGATTTTTTATCTGCGCACATACCCCCTGAGCCAGGAAATCCCGGGGAGCTGTGATTCCTCCATCAATAATTTTCATACTTGTTCCTTCCTTTCATTCATCAGGTACGCCTTAATCCGGACAGCATATGCTTAGTCAGATAAACATTTGTTAATTTATTCCATTTCTATGGATGAACCCCGGCAAACATAAGGGCTTTCTTTTCATTAATACCCAGCATCAAATTCATATTCTGCACCGCCTGTCCTGAGGCTCCTTTGGTCAGGTTATCCAGTGCTGACACCAGTATCACCCTTCCACTCCCTGTATCGGTATATATCCCGATATCCAGCAAGTTGCTCCCATATACCCATTTGGTATGGGGCATGATGCCGTCCGGCAGAACCCGGACAAAACATTCCTCTCGATATCTGTCTTCCAATACCTGTCTTACTGCTCCGGCATCTATCCCGGCTGCCAGCTGTGCATAACATGTGGATAATATACCCCGATTCATGGGAACCAAGTGGGGAGTAAATATCATATCCACCTCTATTCCGGCCGCCAGACTCAATTCCTGCTTGATTTCCGGACCATGGCGGTGGGTGCCTACACCATAGGCTCTTATCCCTTCATTAACTTCACAGAAATGACTGGCCGGCTTTGCGGTTCTGCCCGCCCCTGATACTCCGGTTTTGGAATCAATCACAATACCGTCAGTTTTTATGATGCCCTGAGCCAACAGGGGTACCAGTGGTAATATCGCTCCGGTTGGAAAACAGCCGGGATTAGCAACCAAATTAGAACTTTGTATCTTATCTCTATAGATCTCCGGCAGCCCATAAACCGCTTTATTTAACATTTCAGGGGCCCCGTGTTCAAGTTCATAATATTCTCTATACAGGCGGGCGTCCTTCAACCTGAAATCTGCCCCTAGATCCACACATTTTATCCCATTTTCCAGCAATCTCAAAGCGATGTTAACCGACAGTCCATGCGGAAGGGCCAGGAAAACCACCTCGCATCTTCCCAGCAAGCGTTCCACATTGCTCTCCTCACACTCCAGACTGCAAAAACCGGTCAGATGAGGAAATAAATCATCTATCCTTCTGCCGACATTATCAGTGGATAAAACTGATACAACCTCCACCTCATCATGTCCGGCCAGTATTCTGAGCAGTTCTGCTGCTGTATATCCATCTCCAATTATTCCTGCTTTAAACATGTTAATCCTCCTTGTCACCAGACTGTACTGCTTCATTTATTCGGTGACTCTGTCTGCAAAATATTTATAATTATACATCTGCATGCATATTTTTGCAATACACATAATTATAGACCGGTGTTATAATTCTCTTGTCGACTGAATGATCCAGGCGAGTTGACGCTACCGAGCAAGACTCTATTATATCCTTTTTAAGAATCCAAGCTGGTTATTACCTTTTCTAATAAGGTATAATTTATTCATACTTAATAATGAGGAGGTTGCTTATGGCGAAGATTAATGATGAAATGAAGGCCCTGCTCCGGAGTGCTATGTGGGTTTTGGCAACTGCAGACAGCAGCGGGGTGCCCAACGCCGTACCGATTCACTTCAAATTCATTTTGGATGATACGCGCTTAATGCTGGTTGACAACTTTATGAAAAAAACTATTGCTAATATTGCAGTTAATCCCCAGGTATCGATTTCGGTTTGGAACAGCTCTGCCGGCTATCAGTTTAAGGGCAAGGCCCGCATTGAAAACAGTGGGGTAAATTATGATTTGGGAGTGGGGCTGGTTAAGGATAGGCCTTTCAAACCAAAAGGGGTGGTGGTCGTAGAGGTGGATTCAATTTATCTGACTACCCCTGGGCCGCAGGCAGGAAGCAAGGTTGAATAAATAGCGGCGGACAATAGAACCTTCTAGACCACTAAAAATTATCCCTTTCAAAAACATTGGGACAGCAAAATTAATCTTGTCATTGCTATATTCAAATAAATGATGGTATTAAAAAGAGGATGCCATGTTGGCTATCCTCTTTATATTTTCTGCTCATACAGTTAATTCAACTACCGTTCGCATCCTTCCAACCCTATACCCTCGGACTCCCTACCAACCAAGAAGTACAGGAGAACCGTCGAAAACGACTTAGAATTTGCCGAACGCTTTATGGATACGGTCGAATGCTTCTGCCAGTCTCGATTTTTCCACGGTCAGGGTAACTCTGAAATAACCTTCGCCGTGTTCTCCATAGCCCAACCCGGGAGTTATGATTACATGGGCTTTTTCCAGCACTGCTTCGGCAAAGTCAGAAGAATTATAACCGCCTGGTACCGGAACCCACAGGTAGAAGGTGCCTTTGGGAGGAGTAACTTCCAGGCCGATCTTTTTAAGGCCTTCCAATGCTATGTCCCTGCGCTCCTGGTATAGCTCCTGCATTCTCTTAAGGCTGTCCTGGGGCCCTTCCATGGCTTCTATTCCTGCATATTGAATAGCCTGGAAGACTCCGGAATCCACATTTGATTTAAACCTGCCCAGTACTTCAACCGCCGCAGGATTACCGGCGGCCCATCCTACTCTCCAGCCGGTCATATTATATGGTTTGGACAAAGAATTTATCTCGATTCCAACTTCTTTGGCTCCCGGTGCTTCTAAAAAGCTGGGAGGTTTAAAGCCGTCATAGCAGAGTTCAGTATAGGCGGCATCATGACAGACCAGGATATCATAGTTCCTGGCAAATTCTACCACGCGAGAGAAAAACCCGATATCGGCCACCGCCCCGGTAGGATTATTGGGATAATTTATAAACATCAATTTTGCCTTTCTGGCTGTTTCAGAGGGGATGTCTTCCAGAATAGGCAAAAAGTTATTTTCGGCTTTTAACGGCATTATGTGGGATTCTCCTCCGGCCAGAAGGGTTCCAATTCCATATACCGGATATCCTGGAGCAGGAACCAGATTAATATCGCCTTTATTGAGATAGCAGAAGGAAATATGGGCTACGCCCTCCTTTGATCCCAGTAGGGATACTACCTCGGTTTTAGCATCCAGTTCAACATTAAAGCGCTTTTTGTACCAGTTGGCCACTGCCTGCCGATAGGCCAGCAAACCAACCGAAGAAGGGTACTGATGGTTGGCAGAATCATAAATGGCCTCTGCCATTTTATCTATTATGTTTTTAGGGGTAGGCTGATCGGGATCGCCAATACCCAGGTTAATTATATCGATGCCCTTATCCCGGGCTTCTTCTATCTTTTTCTCTATCCTGGCAAACAGGTAAGGGGGTAGGCTTTGCATCGCGTTGTTCTCTATCATCTTGGTCCTCCTTTAGACATTTTGATGAAAATTATACTCTATATTAATTCTATGTTTCCACGGAAAACTTCAACTGCAGGTCCGCTCATATAAACGTGGTTATCCTCCTGCTTCCACTCAATGAGCAGTTCCCCTCCGGGCAGCCTGATAATCGCCTTCCGCTGGGATCTGCCGTTAAGTACGGAGGCCACCAGGACGGCACAGGCTCCAGTTCCACAGGCCAGGGTTATCCCTGCCCCTCTTTCCCAAACCACGGCTTCCAGCTCTCCTTCATTAACAACTCTTACAAATTCTACATTGATCTTTTCCGGAAACATTTTATGGGTTTCGATCTGCGGCCCCCATTGGGATAAGGGCACGGAGCTGATATCATCAACATATATTATGCAGTGGGGATTTCCCATCGATACCGCAGTAAATACAAAGTCCTGCCCCGCTGCTTGTAAAGGGATCGCTGCATTACTTCCCAGGCCCGTTACGGGTATCCTGCTGCGTTCCAATTCAGGTTCACCCATATCCACCCGGACCCATTCCTGTCCAGCCTCATCATATATTTCCGGGAATCTGGGCCCGGCCAGGGTTTTTACCGAAAAACGGTCTTTGTCCACCAGGCCGTATCGGCGGGCATAAAGGGCTACGCACCTGATTCCGTTACCGCACATCTCCGGCTCTGAGCCATCAGAATTATAGATACGCATAAAAACATCCTGTTCCGAATCTCTTCCGGTTAGAATCAATCCATCAGCACCTATCCCAAAATGTCTATCGCAAAGCTGTACCGCATACGGCTGAAATTTTATGGCGTCCTGAAAAGAAGGGGCCTCGGCAACAATAAAGTCATTGCCCAGACCATGCATTTTAATAAATTCCATATTCTACCCCCTTTCTATATATTATTAGCTCAACCTGTTGAAATATGCCGCGATACAAGAATCGCCTCAGACTGTCCGGGTATTTTTCAAAGTTGAGTCTAGCTTACGAAACCCGCATATAGACCGGCAAATGGCCGGACATTTTGCACAGTTAAACGTGTAAACGGCTCATCCAGTATTTTTTCCAACGGGTATTTAAAATATATAGAATATCGGTACAGGTAGTCAATGATATTATCTATTTCATTTCCGGATACTACAACCTTTTCAATATTGGAGGCCAGGTTTTTTGCCGGATAGTTTCCTCTTAAATAGATTTCTCCTCCATACATGCCAGTTCCACAGTAGGAACCTACCAGGGGATGGGTGGTATTAATGCCCAGCACTATTATGGTGCCTCCGGCCATATATTCTCCCGCAAATGCTCCCACTGATCCGCCTACTACTATGACCGGCTTTTGCTCCTTATAAGCTTTCATATGAATGCCCAAGCGGTAACCAGCATCCTCTTTTATAAACAATTCTCCTCCGCGCATACCGTACCCGGCAATGTCTCCTACCCGTCCATGAACCTGAATGTGACCGCTGCTCATAGTATTGCAAACCCCTTCCTGAGCGTTTCCATGGACTATGATTTCAGGCCCGTCTGCAAA
Source organism: uncultured Syntrophomonas sp. (assembly GCA_964492475.1). Classification (GTDB taxonomy): domain Bacteria; phylum Bacillota; class Syntrophomonadia; order Syntrophomonadales; family Syntrophomonadaceae; genus JAAYJK01. The sequence goes on from CAZBKS010000016.1 coordinate 8,323, forward strand.
AGCGGCTAAATTATTGCCCGGTACTCCTGTTAATATCAAGCGCTTCTTATTCTTCCAGCCGCAGGCTACATAACGCTGTCCGCACAAGCCTGTAACTTCTATATCATCATCACTCACATTATTCAGTATATTGATAAGTTCCTGCTGACTGTATTCACCTGCATTAATTACTGCCATTTGCCTCAAGCCTCCTTAATTCCTGCCAGTAAGCCGGAGGAATTGTCGCCAGTACCGGCCCTCTCTCTATAAATTCCTGCCAGCCACCAGCTGCAACCAGAATCTTTTTCCCTATGGCATTGGTAAGCGGTCCTGCTATTTGTGGCATATTTATAGCGATATATCCGATCAGATAATTTTCGCGGACCTTGATCTCCAGTAGTTGGTCATTATCATGCCAGGTCAGGAGTTCTCCATTCTTGTCTCCTGCTGCCCCTGCCGAACATATATTCCAGCCCAGAAGCTTAACCGAGTTCATAGGAACACTGCCTCGATCCTGTATATCTTGGCCCCCCATATTACAGCCCGCCAGGTAACCCTCTCGGTGAGCATGAGGTAACAGAGCCATAACTTCGAACTGCCCGGTTATGGTATTCAGAGTTTCAGCTGCATCACCGGCAGCATAAATCTTATCATCTGATGTCCTTAAATAACTGTCCAGCACTATGCCCTGTCTCACTTTCAAACCTGCTGCTACTGCCAGTTCAACATTAGGGCGGGTACCTACTGCCATTATCACCAGATCAGCTGATATTTTCCGGCCGCTTTTAAGCTCTATTTGATGCTCCGAATGTATAACTGCTACCTCTTCCCGGGTAATCAGGTCCAATCCCTGTTTGGCCAGGTACCGATCGAAAAACACAGCCGTTCCCGGTGTTAACTGCCGGGGCAGGATATGGGATTCTTTTTCTATTACATGTACTTTGAGGCCCCTTTTATGCAGGGCTTCAGCAGCTTTCATACCTATTAACCCGCTGCCTATTACCACCACTTCCCGGGCCGCCTCTATATCCTTGCCGATCATCTCGGCATCCCCTATGGTGTAAAAGCTCTTTACCCAGTCCTGCTCTGCACCGGGGATAGGCGGCATAATTGGATTAGCCCCGACGGCTATTAAAAGACGATCATAATCTATCTGTTCTCCATTATCCAGAATAATCATCTGGCGAGACCGGTCAATGACTTCGGCCCGGGCCTTGATAACTTCCACCCGGTGGTCTCTAAAAAATTCCGGGGAACGATAGTCTATATCTGTATACTTATCTGGGTCAGATAGGTAATAACTTATTAAAGGCCGGGTATAAGCTCCACGTTTTTCACCATCTATGATAATGATCTGCCCATCGGCATCTTTGCTTCTGATTCCTTCTACTGCTCCACAGGCTGCTATACAGCCTCCGATGATAACGTATTTCATAGCTCAGCCCCCCCTTGCACCAGCTTTAATGCTGCGTTGGGGCAGTGGCTTACGCAGGCTGGTATTCCCTGACTGTCCCGGCACAGGTCACATTTAATAACCCTGCCGCTCTCGCTGGATGGCTGGGCATGGCCATAAGGACATACCATCACACAAGTATAACACTGGACACAACGGTTTTCGTCGATATATATGATTCCATTTTCATCTCGTTTTATTGCCCCGCTTATACAGGCATTGAGACAGGGTGCATCATCACAATGCATACAGGTATTGAGCCAGGACATATGTGAAAATTTTATTAATCCGGATCTGGGTGCGGGCTTTCCTTTTTTGTAAGCCTTGATAACGTTCCCATTATATCCATCATGCTGGGTTGCACAGTATATTTCGCATAATCCGCATCCGAGGCAGTATTCAGGTACTGATATTACTTTCATCTATGTTCACCCCTAATCCCCAACCGACTTTATCCCGAGCAGATCCAGTTCCTGTGGGTTCAAACCTATGCCCCGCAGCATCAACCGGTTGCCCCGCAGACTATCGATGGCGTTGATACCCATGCCGCCCATCATTTCCTGTATTTCATGCCCCCAGGCGGCCAGTAGATTTTTTGCTCTCTGGATGCCGAGTTCCGGATTCAATCTCTTGCTTAATTCAGGGTTGGTAGTAGCCAATCCCCAGTTGCACTTGCCGGTAAAGCACATCTGGCACATGTGACATCCCAGGGCCACCAGGGCTGCAGATGCGATGTAGACTGCATCAGCCCCCAGGGCAATGGATTTAATAACATCAGCACTGTTCCTGATTCCCCCGGCTGCTACCAAGGAGGCCTGCTGGCGAATTCCTTCATCCCTAAGCCTGCTGTCCACCTGGGCCAGGGCTATTTCTATAGGTATTCCTACATTGTCTCTGATTCTCATAGGAGCAGCTCCCGTTGAACCCCGAAACCCATCAATAACTACAATGTCTGCTCCGGCTCTTACTATACCCGAGGCAATGGCCCCGATGTTATGCACTGCGGCTACTTTAACTGCGATGGGCTTGCTGTACCTGGTAGCTACCTTCAGGGTTTCAATCAGCTGATCCAAATCTTCGATAGAGTATATATCATGATGAGGCGCAGGAGATATAGCATCGGACCAGGCTGGAATCATCCGGGTCAGAGATACTTCCTCACTCACTTTTTCCCCGGGCAAATGTCCGCCTATTCCGGGTTTTGCTCCCTGGCCTATTTTTATTTCGATCGCTGCCGAGTTGGCCAGGTACCCTGGATGCACTCCAAATCTACCGGATGCAACCTGGACAAAGGCACATGGTCCAAATTCTTTGAGATCTTGATGAAGACCACCTTCCCCGGTGTTCCAAAAAGTACCCATCTCTTCAGCTGCAGCGGAAAGTGATTTCTGTACGTTTAAGCTTACTGAACCAAATGACATGGCAGAAAACATTATCGGTATTTTTAACTTGAGATAGGGTTTTTCCACCTGACTGATTAAATCCCCCTTGTTGCCCAGATAAGTTGTCAATTCCATTGGTTCCCGCAGCGGGTCAATGGAAGGATTGGTGACCTGACTGGCGTTGAGCAGCAGGTGGTCAAAATAATTCTTATAGGGCCGGGGATTGCCCATCCCGGTTAATAGTACCCCTCCGCTTTCGGCCTGCCGGTATATTTCTCTTATACTGGCCGAACCCCAGTGACTGTTTTCCCGGAAAATTACCGGGAAGTCTTTTATGCTTATGGCCTGAGTGGGGCAAAGAACTGCACAGCGCTGACATGCTACACATTTTTCATCTTCAGTCCACATCCAGCCGTCACTATCCATATGGTGTACTTCATTAGCACATTGCTTAACACACACTCCACACTGTATACATCTATCCGGATCTCGATCAACTTTGAATACTGGTGTACCCATCTGAAATCCGGTATTTAATGGAGCACCCATGCATCTTCCCCCCTTTAGGCCGATTGGGCACATATTATTTTAGGTTCAGGTTCTATTAGTATTTCTTTACCGTATAACAGTCCTACAACCGGTTCTCCTCCGGCCGGAGACCACATCCGGTCCGGCGACGGTTCAATAGCCTTGATAGCTCCTTCTTCACTGCTCACATACAGGCAATCGCCCTTTTCCGCCGCTACCAGGGGCCGGAGTTTTATCCGGTCATTAATGGCCATCAGCCCATTACCGGTAGCCACAATGATGGAAAAGGGCCCATTCAGCAGAAGACTGGAATAAACTCTCCTCAGCCGGACCTGCTTATCGTCTTGTATGTCTTCCCATAATGGGGCTGAGATTACGTTAACAGTATCTTCCATACTCAATCCGTGTTTGCGCATAAGCATATCCACCGCGTAGGTAATAACTTCAGTGTCGGTCTGCAGTGAGCAGGTATAACCATACATCTCCAAAAATCTCCGGTTGGTACTGTAAGAGGATATTTCCCCATTATGAACCACCGACCAGTTTAGTAAAGTGAACGGATGGGCCCCTCCCCACCAACCTGGAGTGTTGGTGGGGAAACGGCCGTGAGCAGTCCACATATAAGCCGAATAATCGTCCAGTCGGAAAAATTCTCCAATGTCTTCAGGATATCCCACCCCTTTAAATGCTGCCATGTTCTGGCCGCTGGATGCGACATAGGCTCCGGATATGGAAGAATTAATATGCATGACCGATCTGAACACAAATTCTTCTGTTCCTATTTTCTCCTGGAAAAGACGGCCCTCCTTGGGCAGGGCAAAATAACGCCATATTATCGGAGCATTGCTTATCTTAGCTTGTCTTCGTATGGGAACAGGCCCCTGTAAAGCTATATTGAAGTTGTGGTTCAAGTAATACTCGCACTCTTCCCGGGCCTTTTCATGATCATAATATACATGCAGGGCATACTGTTCTGCATACTCGGGGTAAATCCCATAGGCAGCAAATCCACCGCCCAGGCCGTTAGAGCGCTGATGCATATTGGCAATGCAGGAAATTATAGTAGTACCATTAAACCTCTGACCAGAGCGGTTTAAAATACCCGCAATAGCGCATCCGCTTGGTATTCTCACTTCTCCTTCTCTTAACCTCACCTGTTCCACTCCTTTCCGGGTTTTAGTAACGGCTGAGATATTCTCTGATCTCCCAGGGAGTTACGGTAAGCTTATAAGCTTCGCACTCTGCCTCTTTAGCTGCAATAAATTTAGGTAAAATATGAGGCCCCAGGGCATTCATTATTACTTCGTCTTTCTT
>CAZBKS010000017.1:0-12913 GCA_964492475.1 uncultured Syntrophomonas sp.
TCTCTTTCAGCCGGAGTCATGTGATAGATATTCTTGTCAATTGATGCCGGTGGTTCGATTTTATTCCTGATTCCATCAAGTCCTGCTGCCAGCATTACTGCCATGGCCATATAAGGATTGCACATAGGATCGGGATGGCGTACTTCAATACGGGTGGATGCACCTCGCTTGGCGGGTACTCTCACCAAACAGGATCTATTCTTTTCTGACCAGGCTACATAGACCGGCGCTTCGTAACCGGGAACCAGCCGTTTGTACGAGTTGATGCTGGAGTTGGTTACCACAGTCAGTCCCCGGGCATGAGCCATAATACCGCCCATATACCAGCGGGCCAGATCACTCAAACCATTGGAGCTGTTAGGATCATAGAATACGTTTGCCCCATCCAGAGAACACAGTGACTGATGAGTATGCATGCCGGAACCATTGATGCCGGCAATAGGCTTAGCCATAAATGTGGCATGCAGCCCATGGCGTTCAGCCAGGGATTTTACTACCAGCTTAAAGGTCTGAATGTTATCAGCTACCTGTACGGCCGGTCCATATTTAAAGTCAATCTCATGCTGCCCGGGTGCTACCTCGTGATGAGATGCCTCAATTTCAAATCCCATGTCTTCCAGGGTACATACCATGTCCCGGCGAGCATCTTCCCCCAGGTCTATAGGAGCTATATCGAAATAGGCTGCGTCATCCTGAGTGGCCAGTACAGGTTTACCCTGATCGTCGACCAGGAACAGGAAAAACTCGCATTCCGGCCCGGCATTCATAACATATCCCATATCTGCAGCTTCTTTTACTATCCGCTTAAGATTGGTACGCGGGTCACCGATAAAGGGTTCCAAATCCGGGGTATATACATCACATATCAATCTGGCTACTGCACCATTGGATGGTCTCCAGGGAAAAATGGCGAAGGTATCCGGATCTGGAATTAAAAACATATCTGATTCTTCGATATTGGCAAACCAGTTGATGGAAGAACCATCAAACATCAAGTCCCCATCCAGGGCTTTCTCCAGCTGGGAGGTTGGTATGGCTATATTTTTCAGTATGCCTTCCAAATCTGTGAACTGCATCCGTATAAAACGCACTCCGTGGGCTTTAACCTTCTCCATTACTTCGATCTTCTTTTCTTTGGGAATATTAAAACTCATTTAAATCACTCCTTAATTATTTTTGCTCTGCCCTAATTTCTCAAGGATTTCGACCGCTACCTGTCTCAAAGTAATGCTTCTTTTCATAGCTTCCTTCTGGATAAAGCGATGCGCCTCATGCTCGCTCATGCCCATTTTGTCTATCAAAAGTCCTTTAGCCTTGTCGGTCAGCTTTCGAGTCTCCAGGGTATCCTCCAGTTTCCTGATCTGCTCTCTTAACTCACTTTCGCGCCTCCAGTAATAGAGGGCTGCTTCAACAGCCGGAATTAAAGAGCTGTGATTCACCGGTCTGATCAGATAATGATAGTTCCTGGCCTGGGGAAAAATATCGCTGTCAACCAGCACCAAAACTGCTGCCAATTGATCCTGGGCTATTATCTCAGCAGCTTTTAAGCCTCTGGCCCCGTCCAGACCATTATCTACAATAACCAGATCTGGAAATAATGAACGGGTTCTTCTTAAGGTATGAGCAATATCTGCTGTTTCTGCGTTTACCGTATGTCCAGCTCTGCGTAAGATATCAATGATTAGTTTTCTTTCCGCTGCTGCAGAACTGGCGACTAATATTTTTCCTCCCAATGGCATCACCTGCCTTCATTCATATCGAGCTTTCAACCAGCTGGTTGGCGCAAAAAAGCGTCCAAGATATGCCTGCAGCCAGTCTGTGGCCCTTAACATATCTTGGACGCCTTTGTCCTCAATAATACTTGTTTGCTTGTTATTCATTTGGCATGCCCAGCTATATTGTATATGCTGCTGCTTATCCTGGCAACTATTTAAAGTCAGGAATATTGTATACTTAATCACTGGTTGTTGATTTTTTTCTCTTATTATCACATATTGGGAATGCAGGCCACAAGCTTAAGTTATTTAAGCAGGGTCATTACATTCTGCTGATTTCTTAACCGAAAGTTATGCATAATTAATTCTCTAAATTGCACCATCCCGTGTATAGTAGTAATAATGCTGTTATTATGTTGTCTATTTTATAGCAAAAATGCTTTTTATAATGGTATTTAATTATGGTTCAACTACAAAAACCAGGTTTGGATGCATAAATATACAGGAGCCGTCGACGGAGCATTGTAGAAACACCCACCCTTCACCCTCCGGGTACTACCCCGAAACGGGACAACTGATGTGCATTCACTTCGTTACTGCACTATTAAGGTTGCTGATGTTCCCGTTGGTCACTATTAATGTTGCACCCTATCGGGCACTACAGATACTCCCGTTGGTCGTAATTAAGGTGGCGGGTACAACTTATACTCCCTCTGGTCGTTTTCAATATGATGCTGCAAGGTGAGGCGGTGGATCGATTATATAAATTTGTGTATGGAAGTTTTAGTATCGGCTTGGAAAGCAAACAATAATACGGGCAGTTTTGATCCCAATTGCGAAAGGACTGAAAACATGAAAATCACTACAGCTCAACTAAATCCTACCGTAGGAGATATCGAGGGCAATCTTATAAATCTTCAAAACGCCATGTATATGGGGCAGAAGGATCAATCCGATTTGTTGGTTCTGCCCGAGTTGTATCTCACTGGATATCCTCCCCAGGATCTGCTGGGCAAACCCTGGTTCATTAAACGAATTATCGAGGCTATAGAAAAAATAAAGGCATTTTCACTTCATTTCGAACAGATGGGTATCCTGCTGGGCACTCCGTATCCAGGCAGCCTGCCGGGCAAGGGTTTATTCAATTCTGCTCTGCTTATTCAGCAGGGACAGATAATTGCTGCTCAGCATAAATCCCTGCTGCCCAGTTACGATGTTTTTGACGAGGCTCGCTATTTCGATCCCGCTGTTTCTATTGAACCAGTGCGCTTTAAAGACGAAGTACTGGGAATAAGCATTTGTGAAGATGCCTGGAATGACGCATCGTTATGGCCCGATAATCGCATGTACTCCTATGACCCGATTCAAATACTGTCCGATAAAGGTGCTTCCATATTCATCAATATTTCTGCTTCACCTTTTCATGCCGGCAAAGAAGACATCCGCTACCGTTTGATCAGGAGCCATGCCAGGAGACATAAGAAAATATTTATTTATGTTAATCAGGTGGGCGGTAATGATGAATTGATTTTTGATGGCCGCAGTATTTGTTTGGATTCCAGGGGTGAACCGCTCCACATCTGTCCTGCTTTTCAGGAGCATACGGCAACTATAGACACCCAGCAGACAGGTTCAATAACTTCTTATCATCCCGTGGATGAAATTGAATCCGTATACCAGGCCCTGGTAATGGGAATCGGGGACTATATAAATAAATCCGGCTTTAAGAAAGTAGTCCTGGGGCTTTCAGGGGGAATAGACTCGGCATTGACGGCCTGCCTGGCCTGTGCAGCAGTTGGAGCCCGTAACGTTTTGGGAATCAGTATGCCTTCACCTCATTCTTCCCGGGGAAGCATCGATGACTCCCGAATACTGGCTGGCAATCTGGGCATGGAGTTTAAAGTTATTCCTATTAATGATGTTTATGCTGCCTATATTGATACCTTGACGGAACACTTTGAAAACCATCCGCCGGATACTACCGAAGAAAACTTACAGGCCCGCATTCGCGGCAATTTCCTGATGGCTTTCTCCAACAAATTTGGTCACCTGCTTCTTTCGACCGGAAATAAAAGTGAAATGGCACTTGGTTATTGTACCCTGTATGGAGATATGAGCGGTGGTCTCAGCGTGCTGGCTGACGTTCCCAAGACTATGGTTTACGAGCTGAGCAGCTTTATTAATCAGAAGGAAGAAATTATTCCGGTCCAGATTATTACCAAGCCCCCATCAGCAGAATTAAGACCCGGACAGGTAGATCAGGATGACCTTCCTCCTTATGAGATACTGGATAAGATTTTGCACTGCTATATTGAAGAATCCGCTTCGGTCCCGGATTTGATAAACATGGGATTTGATGCAGAAACGGTTAAATGGATAGTAAAAACCATTGATCGTAACGAATACAAGCGAAGACAGGCGGCACCTGCTCTAAAAGTTACCAGCAAAGCATTCGGCATGGGCAGGAGAATGCCCATCGCGGCCAAGATCCAAGCATAAAAGCAAGAAAACCTTTGCCTCTTCAATAGAGGCAAAGGTCACACTAACCCCTACTCTGGCCGGCATAACCAGGCCATGAAGTTATTGTGTTGACTCTGTACTATACTAATTACTCCCCTTCACTGTTATATATCAAGATTTAATTTCTTACAAGCATAGGTTTTTTACTCCCTTATTTTAAAACAATATGAAGTAGAAAAAGGCCATAATCGCAAGCCCCATGGGAGTACCAATTTTTGCCCACTCGGTCATGGAAATCTTCAATTTGGAAGCAGATATTATATTAGGAATATTGCCCGGAATGAGCATCCCCCCACTTATCAATAATCCCATTAGTATAGCCTCTATCTGCAGTAAACCCATCTGCGGGCTGATCTCGGCTGCAGTAAGAGTAGCATTATCAAGCACTGCTGAAACCATGTTAGCCCAGTAAAGAATTCGATAATCCAGTCCCAGTATAAATTTGTCTATCAGTGGCTGGAACCCTTCTCCCAGGAAGACCAGAGCCATTACAAACAGGTAGACCTTTAATGCTCTTATGATAACATTTCTCCATCTATCTTCCTGGCCTATATCTTCAAATGTTTCTTCAGTTAACGCTACTTCTTCACTAACAGCTGGTTTTTGATTAGAGTGTGACACTTTCCAGGTATACACCGCTCCGATTATTCCCATTGCCAAAACTGAAGGGATAATATATTTGCCCAAGAGATTGATCAGATAGAAAAAATCCTTATTAAGTTTGGATATGGCGATAGTCGCCAGCGGCTCTCCGATAGGCGTAAGGGCAGCCCCGAAACCGATGGAATAACAAGCTACCACACATACCACAATCTTTTGCCGGCGGGACAGGGGCAGCAAAACGATCAATTCGACTAGAATTATTGCCGCCACAATGGCGGTAATAACACTGGAAAAGATCCCCAACACGACGATGATAACAAATACCACCAGCGGCAGAGATGCTTTTTGAAATAATCTATCCATGATTACGGTAAAACGCTCACGGAAGATAAAAAACAGGGCTCCCGCCAGAAGGACAGCCAGGGCAATCGGTATAGGTTCCCTCAGTGACTCCATAAGCAGATGCGAGTTTAGATGCCCAGAAACGATGCACGCTGCCAGCCCCATGCAGAAAAGAAAGGCTTCGAGATTTTCTTCAACTTTGTGAAATAGAAACGGTAAAATCAGAACCGCTAACAGGATTGCCAATAACCCGGTTATCAAGATGAAAAACTCCTTCCTAAACGGTCACCCAGACCGTATGTTGATATTTACTGCTTGTCATTTAGTATTTCAAGCAAATCCGCATGCACATTTTTCCATCCCTACACCTCCAAACCAGAAAAATACATAAGGGTGGGCAACCTCTAAATAAGGTCACCCACCCCAGTAAACCGATTCTCAAAACAGGACGCCCGTATCATAAAGACTTAGGATCCCCTGTCCCACAGTCCCCACTTTCGAATGGAACTGCTTTGACCGAATATAATTTATGCAACTGTCAATATATTATAACATTGAAATGTTTATACCTCAAAAACAAATCTTGGTATTTCGACAATTACTGCGCAAATCTTAGTCAATTGTTCTGTTCTCCTATATTAAGCAAGTAAAAAGAAGGTGACTCTAAAATGTCCCGCGTCTTTTTAGCTCTTGATCATAAAATCTGCATAAGCATTGGTTCCATGTTCATTGATATCCAGTCCGCCCAGCTCTTCTTCCTCACTTACTCTCAAGCCCATTGCAACTTTTATTATGCTAAAGACAATTAATGAAGCTACTATCACCCAGACAAATACTGCTGCAATTCCGGTTATCTGAGTAAGCAGTAAACTGGCTCCCCCACCATAAAACATGCCGCCATCCAATGCAAATAATCCTACCATAAACGTACCAAAAGCTCCGCAAACACCATGTACCGAAATGGCACCAACCGGATCGTCAATTCTAAGTTTATTATCGAGGAATTGTACCGATATTGTTACCAGCACCCCGGCCAGCAGACCAATAACTATAGCTCCCCATGGATTCACAGCGGCACACCCTGCGGTTATACCTACTAAACCCGCCAGGGCACCATTTAAAGTAAAAGTAACATCTGGCTTATGGTATTTAACCCAGCTATACAACATAGCCCCAACTGCACCTGCTGCAGCAGCAATGTTAGTATTTACAGCAATTAATCCAATATCAGGACTGGTTCCTGAGACGGTACTGCCGCAGTTAAAACCAAACCATCCAAACCAAAGTATAAATACGCCTAAGGCAGCCAGAGTAATATTATGACCGGGAATAGCACCAACCTTTCCATCTTTCCCATACTTGCCAATCCTTGGTCCTAATAAGTAAGCACCAACCAATGCTGCCCATCCTCCTACTGAATGGACAACGGTAGAACCTGCAAAATCTATCATCCCTTTTGCGGCTAACCATCCTCCACCCCAGATCCAGTGACCTACTACCGGATAAATAAGGGCGGTAATCACTACACTAAAAATCAAGTAAGAGCCAAATTTGATTCTTTCTGCTACTGCTCCAGATACTATGGTAGCAGCCGTTGCCGCAAACACCGTCTGGAACATTAGAAATACCCAAATGGGAAATGATAAGCCCAGATGTTCAAAGGCTCCGCTCATACCAAAGCCGCTTGTACCTATTATCCCGGCTTTATCAATTCCAAACATTATAGCAAACCCAATTAAGAAGTATACTATGGAACCTGCTGCAAAGTCCATAACATTCTTCATGATTATATTAGCAGCATTCTTGGCCCGGATGAAACCTGCTTCCACCAGAGCAAATCCAGGCTGCATAAACATGACCAGAAAAGCTGCCAACAGGGTCCAGATTGCATCAATGGCAATAGCGTTGCTCTCAGGGCTTACCCCTTCAGAAGCCCCTACGGCCCGGGGTATTAACAGCATTAGAAGGATAATTACTGGTATAAATATCTTTTTCCTCTTCATAATAAATCTCTCCTCTCTTTTTACCGGCTGCTACAGAGCATCCAGGTTTTGTTCACCGCTGCTGATTCTAATGACCTCTTCCAGCGGATAGATGAATATTTTTCCATCTCCTATGTGCCCGGTTTTGCAGGTATTCAGAATAAGCTGCACAATATTATCCACCTGCTCATCCGGGCAGGCAATCTCGATTTTTATTTTCGGGAAGAGATCTACCTGCAGTTCCTGCCCCCGGTAATACTGCGTTACTTCCTGCTGTTTTCCGCGGCCCATAACGTTGTAAGTGGTCATACCGGTGACTCCCTGGTTTTTCAGTACCAGCTTCAATTCTTCAAACCTGGCCGGTCTAATAACTGCCTCAATTTTCTTCATCTTGTTTCCCCCTTTTCTCTCTATTTGCAAAAATTTAAAGGGACTCCGGCCTTCTTTTCAAGTGCCGGAGCCCCTTTGCTCGCTATTGCTCTATTCCGGGAAATGGAACATCTCCCTTTTCCCATGCATTTTATAAACCGGGAAAAAGGATTTGTCTCCGTTTCCCCAGTAAAATAGATCAGGATTGAATACCTACCAGCCTTTCATTTACCCCCATATCGTCATAACCATAAGCATCTTCACCATGTAGGGAGGTATCTAGACCTACTACTTCTTCTTCGTCTGAAACCCGCAGGGGCACTATCATACTTATTACTTTCAGGATCACAAGGGTTACCAGAGCTGCATAGATATAAGTAGCTACTACGGCCACTACCTGTACTCCAAATACATGCAGTCCTCCAAATAACAGGCCGTCAACCCCGGCGGGATTCACTGCTGTAGAAGCGAAAATGCCGGTGGACAGGGCTCCGACTGTGCCTCCTACGCCATGTATGCCAAAAGCATCCAGGGAATCGTCGTATCCCACCTTTTCTTTAATTGTGCTCACAAACAGGTAGCATACCGGACCTACTATCATTCCCATCACTACAGCCGACAGAGGACTCACAAAACCTGCAGCCGGGGTGATTGCAACCAGTCCGGCCACCGCGCCGCTGACCGCTCCAAAAACAGTCGGTTTGCCATGGTGAATCCATTCAGCCGCGACCCAGGAAATTGCTCCGGCGGCGGCACAGGTATTGGTAACCAGGAAAGCTAATCCGGCGATGCCGTCGGCTGCCAGAGCACTGCCCGCATTAAACCCAAACCATCCAAACCACAAGAGGGCCGCTCCCAGTACGGTAAAAGGCAGATTGTGGGGTACGATAGTATCACGCTCTTTCCCCAAGCGCTTGCCTATAAACAGGGCAACCACCAGGCCAGATACTCCAGAGCTTATATGGACCACGGTACCACCGGCAAAATCCAGTGCTCCCAGCTGGCCCAGCCATCCTCCTCCCCACACCCAGTGGGCTACCGGATCATAAACCAGGGTAGTCCAGGCCAGAACAAAGAGTATAAAGGCGGAAAATCTCATCCGCTCGGCAAATGCTCCGCTGATCAAGGCAGCGGTGATAATGGCAAACATCAACTGAAAAGCCACAAAAACATAATGGGGTATGGTGCTGGCATAATCAGGGCTGGGCAGAATACTTACCCCCTGCAGCCCCAAAAAATCCAGGCTGCCTATGACACTGCCTACGTCCGGGCCAAATGACAGGGTATATCCCATAAGTACCCATTGTACTGAAACTACAGCCATTACTGCTATACACTGCATCATTATGCTCAAAACATTTTTCTTACGTACCATGCCTCCATAGAAGAATGCCAGACCCGGGGTCATAAGCAAGACCAGGGCTGAACATATAATGATAAAGGCGGTGTTGCCTGTGTCAACCGGCAGTTCATCCACAGCCAGAGCAGGCATGGTGATTCCCAGAGTCATAATGACCGCCAGTATCAAGACCATCAAAATACTTGTCTTTACCTTCATAAATATCCTCCTCTTTCAAAAAGGCACTTGTGAACAGAATCTCTCTTCTTCCTGTTCACAAGCGCCTTTGCTTTCAAACAAATCCTGATTATGGATTTTGTCCTACAGGGCTTTCTCGCCCTGCTCCTCGGTGCGGATCCTGATTATATTATCCACTGGATAAATAAATATCTTACCATCTCCAATATTACCGGTTCTGCACACTTCCTGAATACGCTGTACAATTCTTCCAACTGTATCGTCCGGGCATACGATTTCAATTTTGACTTTAGGGAACAGGTCTACAGATACTTCCTGACCACGATAATATTGCTTTATATCTTTCTGCAATCCCCTTCCCATTACATTGTAGATGGTCATTCCCCGGACCTCCAATTCATTCAGGGCAGTTTTCAACTCCTCCAGTTTAGTGGGACGTATGACCGCTTCAATTTTCTTCATAATCTCACCTCCCTTTTCTTAAAATAAAAAAGGAGCTTAGCCCACCATTAAACAGGTAACCCAAGCTCCTTTGCTTTCTATGGATAAAAAAGGCCCTTTTCCAGTTATCAACTAGAATGAGGCCTCTTTGCCATTACTTAAGGTATTCAATTATTATACAGCTGGTTTATCCGCAATCTCTGCGAAATTAATATTACCTTTGATACTCTCAATGAAATCATCGAGAATATATGCTGTATCAACCGGTCCCGGAGATGCTTCCGGGTGAAATTGAACTGACATGATGGGCAGTTCTCGGTGAATAATCCCTTCTACCGTGCCATCATTTAAGTTCTTAAATAGAACATCTACTCCCCGGCCAGCCAGCGAAGATTCGTGGGCTACATAACCATGGTTCTGGGCGGTTATATATATTTTACCGGTGCGCATATCCTTTACTGGATGATTGCTGCCCCGGTGTCCAAATACCATTTTACGTGTATTTGCTCCCAGAGCCAGGGATAGTATCTGATGCCCCAGACATATTCCCAGGATAGGCATGCTGCCGATTAGTTCCTGTACCGCCTTAATGGCGTAATCGCATTCGGCCGGATCCCCCGGTCCATTGGAAAGAACCAACCCATCCGGGCTAATCTGCATAATTTCCCGGGCCGGGGTATCAGCGGGAACTATAAAAAGCTCACATTCTCTTTCTACTATGCTGGTGACGATGCTTTTTTTAGTGCCATAATCTACCAGCACTATGCGCTTATCACCTGACCCCAAGCTCTTGATATCTTTTCTGCTTACCTGCCTTACAAAACCTTCGGGAGGAGGAGCTACCGCTCGGGCTGTTCTTATCATTTCCTCCAGGTTTTCCAGAGTATCGGTAATTACTCCGCCCATGGTACCTTTATTTCTAATCAGCCGGGTAAGTGCTCTGGTATCCACCCCGCTCAGGCAGGCCAGCTGATTTTTTTGTAAAAACTCCTTTAATTCTTCTTCTTTCTCATAATGCTCACCGATGTTTAGTCCCCGGACTACAAAACCTTTTACCCAGGGTTGATCTGCTTCCAGCAACCTGCTGCTGACCCCGTAATTGCCAATGAGGGGATAAGTCATTACTACAATCTGTCCGGCATAGGAAGGATCAGTTAATATCTGCTCATAGCCAAAGGCACTGGTATTAAATACAACTTCCCCCAGGCTGTGCTTTGACCCTTCCATCAAGGTTCCTTCAAAAACGTGTCCATCCTCTAAAACCAGATATCCCTTATTTAAGGTCGGCATTTCAGCTACCTCCATCCTGCTTACGGCAGTGCAGCAGTAAGCAATGATATATCTCCGGGCATAAAAAAAGACGTCTCCACTATGCCTTAAGTTAAAGTGCGGCGCCTTTGCCCTTGATTTCGCATTTCTCATTTCCGTGTTTTAGTATAACATCATTACAGATAAAAACAAGTAAAAACTTTCATATATACTGTATACCTTATAGTTAATCACTCCTCTCTGGGAAACTCGATTTGGGGGTAAGGAAATGCATACACTTACTCCCAGTCTTCGCATGGACAGCGTCAACTGTTTGTGGACTGGCTTAAGGGGGACGGTCAGTTTTTAGACTTTTTCAGTGGGAACTAATTAGCTGCCCCTAAAAAACTCCTGTTCGTTATAAAGAGTATGGTGAAACGTTCAGGCCATTTCACAAGCAACCGGGTTCAGTTTTTCCAGGCGGTGCTTAATACGATTTATAGAAAATGGTCTTCCATGCGCGGGAAAGATGTTCTGGACGCCCTTCCTCAAAATCAACTCCCAACTGGAATATATTTCTGCCGGCATTTCCGCAAAAGGGGGGTAGATGGCTAATCCGGTCCAGTTGAAAGCTAAATCACCTACCAGAGCATTTCCATTGTCCAGCAGCACTGAAAGTGATCCTCTGGTGTGACCAGGAGTGGGCAGTATTTTCCCTTCAATCCCGAATTCCTCCAAACTATATTCTTTATCTATAGTTATTTCGCTATCGACGGGTTCAAAGGCCAACAGCGCCCGGGCTCTTCTTCCCCAACAGCTGACTGCTGATCCCAGCAAATTGGTGCCCGGGGGAATTGCGATTTCTCCCTTCCGCATTATTTGGGCTTCTATCGAATGGGCCAGCACCCCACAGCCGCACATCTTCTTAATGCCGGCCAAACTGCCAATATGGTCGTAGTGAGCATGGGTAATAACTATAAGTTTAATATCCTCTGGACATATGCCCCATTGAGCCAGTAAAGCCCGAAACAGCTTCTCTTTCCTCAGACTCCCGGCATCAACCAGAATGTATCCCCGGCACCCTTTTACCAGATAACAATTGGTTATTCCCAGCCTCAAACACAACAGATCATTCATAATTATTCTCCTTAATTATAACCGGCCCAGGAATTGCCGATAGGTTTCTTCCTTAAAGCCTAATACCAGGTTGATCCCATCGGTTAAAATGGGTCTGATAAGCATCCGGGGATTTTCATGGATTAGCTCCGCAACCTGCTCAGCATTCATCCTGTCTATATTCGGTTGGACCTTTTTGAAGGCCGTACTTCTGCGATTGACCAGCTCTTTTAAGTCTGCTTCAGCTAATTTGGCCAGATTCTGCAGCTCCTCGTAAGCAGGTGTTTCTTTGAGCAGATCAACCTCGATAAAATCGATATGGTTATGCGTAAGCCACGCTTTTGCTTTCTTACATGTGCTTCAGCTTTTCACGCAATAAAACTGCAATTTAACCGTCATAATCAATCCTCCTCCGTGTTATTAGCCTCTTTGATTATCTGCAGTCAGCCTGGAAATAATCTTAGCAAATGTAACATTCAAACAGATGTATTCATATCTTGAATTATGGGTATGATATTTATAGGTTGTGAATAGCTTACCAGATTTATATCTGGTAGCTTTCATATAAAAGGGGGGAGCGAGAGATTGCTCTTCCCTTATTTTTTTATCTGACCGGAATCCAGTTTATTTAATCGGTACGCATCCATTAATTGCATGTTGCGATGTTAATTTATTTCCCCATTAATAAACGTCTATATCACAAATAAGGTCCAAGGGGAATGTAGTTATACCAGGAACGCCATTAGACCAGGCTTAACACGCAGCGGGTATAATATTCGCACGTTACAGCACCGGTACCCTAACCCAGGCGGGTACAGTTCAAATTTATCTGCAAAAGGACTGGTCTTAAATTCAGGTGACTATATAAGTTACCTCTTTCCCACAGGCAGCACAATGTCCCTGTTCCAATGAAATAATTTCGGTGTAATAGCCGTCTCTTTTGATAAGCAGAGCTTCACATTCCTCACAATAGGTGTTATTGTCTGGGCCAGCAAGGTTCCCTACAAATACATGTTTCAGATACTCTCTGGCGATTTGCC
>CAZBKS010000018.1:0-12818 GCA_964492475.1 uncultured Syntrophomonas sp.
TATTTTAGAGATCAACCCGGTATATAATGAATGATTCTTGAACATCCTCAGGCAGATCTAATCTTGTTAGCCATTCAGGTGCGGTATCATTTTTCAATCTTTCATAAAAGGCCAAAGGGGTATTCTCAGTTCTATATATTACATTCTCATTCGAATCAGGGGCTATAGCTATCAGGTCAATTTTCCTTTCCGCTAACATTCCTTTTACTTTTTCCATGTTATCTGAGGTCATTACTTCATAAGTATATATAATTCCTCTGTCATTGCGGTGGTAGGGGGCAGAGATGATGTTGTACTCGGTTCGGTATAAAATCTCTGGCCCAAAGTCTATTGATGCTAATATGGTGGCAGTATCAGGATGCTCCTCCTGGTATTCGTTCAAATACTGGCTCAAAGTTTTAACATCCTGATACTTATAAGGTGTATCTTCCTGCAGGGAGGAAGCCATCAATCCTGCCGATGGAAATCCCAGAATGAATAGGATAGTAATACCTGCACGTATAAATGATGTCATCCGGCTAGGCCTTTTTGAAAAGTATTCTACTATATCTTTCAGCATAAAGGCTAAAAGTATTGATATTATTATTGAAGAGTAGAAGCCCATTCTTATCTGATACAAGGTTAAAGCGGTAAAAAGGACGAAGCCAGTAGAAAGTAATAACATCTGAGCTTTGATTTCCGAGTAGGTTTTAGTTTTGTAGTAAATGATCAGATAGGACAAAGCTAATCCGGCTGAACCAAGAAAAGATATACTTGTGAAATAACCTGACGTGAGCAGTGGTTGTATTTCCGAGACCTTGCTCAGCCATATAGGTACGATAGCCGGGTTTACACCTGACATAGGCCCGTGTAAAAATGCTGGATATGCCAAATATATGGCAAGAACTGCTGGTAACGCCAGGGTGAAAGCGGATATGGTTCGAGTTCTCCAGTGCCTATACTTGATCATGGAAAGCCCTAAAGAGAATGCCGCAGCAATAAGATATACAAAAACGTAGACGACAGATAACTTATCGTATTCTGCTGCAGTAAACGCTAACCATAGTGGACGTTCGACCAGGAGAAATAGAGTTGTAAAACCTAATAGAGAAAAACTGAAGAATCTGAGCATAATAGCATAGTTGTCTTTATTCATTATCCATAATATGATTAAAGTGCAAAAAACCATAATGATAGAAAAAATAGCCTCTACACTAACCCAGGTTGCCCATGCAGCAATTAGTCCGGCCAGAATACTATATTTTTTTAGATCTATTCTGGCAAACATACGGGTAAGACAGCCCAGCAGGAGGATAAAAAGCAAGGCCAGCAGACTGTGGTGATCGGGGCGGCCGAATATATAAACTTGAAATAGCAGCGGTTGCGCAATGGATATTACTAACAGAAGGCGCTGCGCCTGCGGATGCAGTATAGGTTTCGTTGTCCAGACCAGCGCCAGCAGAGAGAGTATACCCAGTATGGGGCTGATTACTATACCCCAGTACAGGAGAGCCTTCTTAAGTCCCAGCCAGGGCATTAAAGGCCCGGCTCCCAGCAGCAGCAGGACATCCAGGGGGCGCGTCCAGTGCAGGGTATCTCCAAAAGGATAATTGTTTCTATGAATTGTTGAGTCATACCAGTCTCCAGTTTCAGCCAGCTGCTCAACTCTAACCAGACGCATATAATTATCAGTATCAACCAGTTCTCCGCTGCCAACTGAAACGTTCAACTTGATACTATAAAATAGGATATGAATTATAAGAAAAAAAACTATTGCGATAATAATGTACGGAGCATTATTGGGGTTGGTGTCTTCCATTCCTCTCAACCTTTCTGATCAATTCTCCTGTTTAGTATCGATAAAAAGAAAGTAAGAATTGAATAATTGATTATAGATATACATTATAATGAAAAACTGTGTTAAATATATAAAACTATAAAAAGCATGCTAGATAGCCAGTGATGACCATTTTAGCATGCTGCCTCATAGTTCGGCTTCATTCAGTACAGGCGAAGGGTCCCTGCAGGTTATCGGGTCGGGGGCCAAAAAACTGATAATAGGTACACTGTATCCGCCCGTTATATACTTTACGGCGTTTACTGCTTTTGCGGTTGATCAATCTCTCCAGAGCCGGGTGAGAAGTCAGAATATAAAATGACCAGGTGTTCAGGCGCTCAAATATTTCCGACATATCCCGGTACAGGTTTTCTATCTCTTCCTTTTCTGACATTCGTTCCCCATAAGGTGGATTGGAAATAAGGTAACCATACTTGTAGCGGGAATTTAAATCCCGGGCATCTCCCGGTTGAAAAGAGATGAGATTTGTTAGTCCCGCCTCTTTGGCATGATAATTGGCCAGCTTCACAGCGGCAGAATCGATATCAACCCCCCTGATGCCCAGAGGTTGATGGTGCTGAATCAAATCCCGGGCCTCATCCCGGTATCTTTTCCATATATGCTCAGTAATCTGGGTCCAGTTTTCTGAAACAAAATTTCTACCCAGGCCGGGAGCAATATTGCGCCCAATTAAGGCAGCTTCAATAGGAATAGTGCCGGTGCCGCAAAAAGGGTCAATCAATGCCCGGTCAGGTTTCCACCTGCTAATGCTTATTAAGGCCGCCGCCAGGGTCTCTGTTAGAGGAGCATCTCCTGACTTTTTTCGGTATCCTCGCTTGTGTAGACCAGCTCCGCTGGTGTCTATAGTCAAAGTAGCGGTATCTGAGAGCAGGGCTACCTCCACCCGGTAGCGGGGGCCGGTTTCCTTAAACCAGTTAGTTTTGTATTTCTCTTTCATTTTTTCCACGATGGCTTTTTTGACAATAGCCTGACAGTCAGGAACACTGAATAGTTGAGACTTAATAGATTTTCCCTCAACCGGAAACTGTGCATCCCCGGGAATCCAATCATTCCAAGGCAGAGCTTTAGTTTTTTCGAATAGATCGTTGAAGGATCTGGTCTCAAACTCTCCTATTTTCAATAATATTCTGTCCGCTGTGCGCAGCCATAAATTACAGCGGGGAATGGCCGAAATGTCAGCCTGAAAGGTGACTTTGCCGTTTTCCACCCTCAATTCCTCGTATCCCAGCTGTCTTAATTCATGAGCTACGATGGCCTCCAGGCCGAAAGCCGAGGTAGCTATCAATTCCACTTTTCTCATACAAATACTCCTTATGTTCCCTTCCCCTAACTATGATACAATATATACGTATTTTTTTCTTCCACTGTTTAAATATACAGTTTAAACAGGATAGATTTATAGTGCAGGTGATATGAATGTACCGAGAGAATTTTCGAGCAGCTGTCTTGCAGGAAACCCGCAAGAAAATAAGAGACTTGAAAGAATTTAACATTCCGGTAATTCTCAAGACTATTGAACAGTATGAGCAGGCCGGGGTAGAAGAGTTATTTCTTGAGCAGCAGAAAGTCCTTTTGGAGAAAGTGTATAGCCGTCTCCGGGAGCTGGAGGATAAAGAGCAGCGCCTCCTGGCTGAGCTTTAGAGTACCAGACGAACCCCAGATGAAGGCAGCGCCTCAAGGGCTGTATCGTCATCGTCTATGGTAAAGGTGTTGCCTGAAATAGAAATAGTATTGGCGATTACCTTGCCTGTGATAGAAATATTATTTCCGGGTATCTTTATTTCACCATTCGGTGCATATAAAATGCCATGTATTTCTATGTTGTTTCCGTTTACCTGTATATCCCCCTGGGAATACAAACATATTGCATCACTGCTACTGTTGTTTATCATGTTGCCGTTAATATGAATGTCTTCTTCTGCTAATATGGCACCACAGCCGCTGATGTTATTCCCACTCAAATGCACTTCGCCCTCCACATAAATTGGATCTTGCAAATTCACATTATTTCCATTGTAATGGACATCAGTATGGAATACATTACCTGCTGCTTCAGCCTGTTGCCGGATCTGCTCCGAGTAATCGGGCAGTTCAATATAACTGGAGTAGGGTTGGCGGTGAAGAATATTCATACCGTTTCCATTGACACTGATGCTGCCTACTGCATCACAAATGCCTGTAATAGTTATGCCGTATCCGCTAGCCTTGAAGTTGTGATTGGTATGGGAGGAGCCGTTAATATTCTGGGTGGTACCACTTATCTGCAGGCGCTCTGTACTGCTGCCGGAAAAGAGGGTATAAGACGCCCAGGCTGGAGAATAATCCTGGGCTGCACCTGCAATAGCATTAACTGATTTTTGATTGATGTTGAACACCGGGAGAAAGTACATGGCGATATCTTCTGTGCACTCCACCGTGATCATACCGCTGGAAGGGAAGGAGATAATAATGTCATCTGGATTCAATCCGTTCAAAGCAGCGTAGTCTCTGGCTACGGAGCTTGCGGCACTGGTATCAGGGAGCTCCTGAGCCCCGGCTAGAGCTGCAGCATCCAGGGCGTTTTGTATTTTTTGCCGTTCCAGGTAGCCGCGTCCGGCATCTATTACCAGACCTGCCATGCCAATCAATACCACCATGCCCAGAGCCACCAGCACCATCACCGCGCCACACTCATCAAAACACAACCGCTTAGCTACACCCCGGATATGCTTCACAATTACTCATCTCCTTTGACATGGTGATTTCACCCATAGGGACATTCCTGCCCAAAATGGGGACATTCCCTGGCATGGGGACATTCCTGCCACCAGGTACTTCAAGGGTAGGTGTGTCCCCGTTCCTTAGCCCGAGAACCCCAACACACTGCCAACCTTTCTTCGAATCCGACGTGTCCCTGTTCCTTGGATTGAGAGTCCCAGTGTACTTCCTACCATATCTCACGGTTGACCAAGAGAACTAATTGCGCCCTAGTTTGGTGTGTCCCCCGACCTTAGTCCGAGGCCCCTCAGCACACTACCTACCATTCATCGCAGCCGACGTATTCCGAATTATCCTGCACTTTGATGGTCACATATTAGCATAGAAAATAACTATAAAAAAGACTTAGGACCCATAATTATACCTAAGCATGATAAAATTCATGCTTAGGGTTTAGATGTTTATATTTATTAACGAAAATTAACCTAAATTACGATATTTAATAAAGAAATATCTTTTAATTAGGAATATAAGATCATATTATTGAACAATTCACTATGGATGAGGAAAGGAGGCGTTAGATGGGTATTGGTAATATGGGCTTGATCGATTGCGGTAATACTGAAAAAATTATGCACCAGCAGCATAAACCATGCCATATCCGCAATCCTGAGACGGCTGTGAAAGGGGCAAAATTCAAGCAACTTAGCAGTCAGTTGTCTGAAACATTAGGAGAATCAGTGAATGTTACCGTGGCCAATGTGCCCGGCAATGAAACAGCTGTGGGCAGATATGCAGCAGGTTGTGATCAGGAATGTAATATTACGATAGCACCGAACATCGCAGCCCAAGCCCTTAAAGACCCGGCCAAAATGGAAGAACTTGTGACAGCGATTCAGGGCTACCTGGATCAATATGCTGAGATTGATCAGGAAGGGGATCAAATCGAACGCAGTGGTCTGGTATTACTGGCCAATGGAGATACAAAAACCTGGGCGATAGCAGCTTCTGCTGTGAAAGGGGCAACAGGAGAAGACGAGAGTGCAGAAGAGAGTGTTCCCACATCGGTCAGTGATATCCTGAGCAAATTCGACTACATTTTTGAAAAAACTACCGCCATAAAGCATTTTGCCAAATATTCAGAAATCATGCAGATGCTATTGGCAAGTACTGTGGAAATCTCCAGCACTTTGGATGATGAGGATTCAGATGTAGAACCGGTGGATGAAGTTTCGGCTGATGCGGGTATTACGGAGGAAGGGGTAGATACCAGCAGAGAGGTTGAATCAGAGTTGACTACTGGTGACACAGCACTGGCTTCAGGAGAGTACCCCCTGGATGAATCTGCAATGGAGATGTCTGCTGAAGAGGAAGGCGGACAGTACTGCTGATGGGGTGGAAGTATAGCTGAAGATAACCTACCTAGTAAGGATATTAAGTTTATAGAGGAGGCATATAACGGGAGGGATACTATGAAAATAATGCTGAGGTTGATCAAGGAGGAACATGGGCAGGCGGTAGCGGAGTACGCTATGCTGGTCACGTTAATAAGCCTAATTACTGTAACCTTGTTTGCCCAGTTGGGGCAATCTTTAAATGAGACATTGAATCTTGCGGCGTCGGCGTTAGATTAAGCCTTAGCGATTAGACCCCGGGAAATACCGGGGTTTTTTAAGTTGATTCATTAACAAAAGTCCTTTACGGATATCTAATGCTGAAGAAGTATAGCGGTAAGATCTCTAAGTTTAAGGAGGTACAATTATATGACCATAATTACTCGCTTAATAAAAGAGGAAATGGGTCAGGGGATGGCTGAATACGCTATGATAATGACCTTTGTGGTCGTTGTCGTTATGGTTGGCTATCAATTATTTGGTCTGGCCCTGGAAGCCAAGATGGACGATATTTCTGGGCAAATATAGATGTAAATGACTCGGGGTAAGAAAAAATGTGGAAACATGTGACCGGTTCTCCTGTTTCCAATCAGGACAATGAGAAATTTGAACGAAATAGCGAGAACCGTCCCTTGCTTCCTACTAGGGATAGACATTAGTTATGCTCACACTGCTGGTCTGGTTTGATTTAATAGTAATTCTGCCTTCTGGAACTTTTCTCACCTGGGATGCTCCTCCGCTGTTACTTTCTGCTACTTCATAAGTTCCTGGATCTAATTCTACGGATATAGTCTGGTCAGACTTAATGCTGCGCTTTATAGTTCCCGTCGCGCCGCTTATGCTTACTTCATAAGCAGCACCCTCCGGAGCAGCACCTTCTATATGCTTGCTGATAGTCAGGGTGCCTTTCTTAGGAACCGGGAAACGATTGGTGAATGTTAGGTAAACCGTCTGGCCGGAAGACACCTGTATATCACCCTCGATGGATTTGCTGTATGATAAAGCCCCTCCGTTTTTGGCTTCTGCCACCTGATAAGTGCCGGGAGGCAGGGACACAGAAAAACTTCCTCCCGCTTTTATACTGTTGCGGCTAACTTCTCTATTATCGTTTCCAACATCACTCACTACAAATTCGTAGATAGCACCGGCCGGTGCGCTGCCGGTGGTCTTTTTGCTCACCACCAATTTGCCAGGATTGGGAACCAGTGTAACGGTTACTTCGGTCGGTTTAATCGGTCCGATGCAGTATACTGCTCCGCTCCAGCATTCTTTTTTGCTGCCGTCGCTGCAGGGGGTGATTAATCGGAACATGTAGTTGCCGGCCTCGCGGTTGGGGTTTTCTTCAGGGTTATAGTGGATGGTATATAATCCCCCCGGTTCCAAAGCTGGTACTTCGCCTTTTGCCAGGGGCTTTTCTCCGGCTGGACTGCCAACTTCGGTGTAATATACTTCCCAGGTTACCGGCTTGGAGGTCTGGGTACTGTTTTTAGAGTTTACCACCATAGCATAGACCTGCCCAATGCCGTCCTCGAGTTCAAATTTTTCTCCAGGTAAATAAACAAAGGAATATTTCTCCGGGTTCTCAACTTTCACCTTATAGGCACCCGGTTCCAGGTCCTTCTGGTGAGTATCACCTTTCTTCATACTGAGAGTCTCTATTCGGGCAGCCTGATCATAAATTCCTATATCAAAGGCTTTATCTGCTAGATAGGTTGATTCGGTTGTATAATTAAGGTCAATCCTGCTCATGTGCAGAGTCCCTAGTTCTGCGAAGGAGAGGGCATAACCGTCGATAATCTGATCCACAGGCTGAGATGACTTTAAGCAGCCGCTGGATAGGAGTACGATAATAAGAAATAAGAACAGTATTATATATCTGCTAGACTTAATCATCCATAACTCCCCTTAAGCCCAAAGGAGGAACCACTCCTCCTTTGGTATTTTCCATGTCTAAATAATAACTATAAACTTTTGTATCCGCAATAGCGATAATTATAAAGTGCGAGCGAGTTTAATGCCTTAGGATTAAAAATAACCTGAAAAATAATCTAAAAATACTGCACAAAATAAACAATAAGTCCTATATAAATATTAAATTGTATAAACGATAATAAAATTATGCCTATTAGTCTTGTTATGTTCTAAATTGTCAGGGCGTAGAAAAATACGTAAACAGGTTGTTGGAAATGCGGAGGCGTAGGACTGTCACCCTAAAGGCCCCTGACTGATAGTACTAAAAAACCTACACTTTAGTACAGAAAAACTCTTGATGATATGGAATAATGAGGCTAATATAGAAGAGTATACACTATCTGGTTTGAACAGGAGGTGAGAGAGAATGATGAATACCATTAAAAGATTAGTTCACGAAGAAGAGGGACAGGGCATGGCTGAGTATGCTTTGATTTTGGTTGCTATAGCGGTAGCTTGTATAGCGGCCTATAAACTGCTTGGAGGCGAGATCAACAATACAATTGATGATGTTAAGGGTAACCTGTAAAGTTGAATACATAAAAATTATGATTATAAATGGAGTAATTCTGGTTATGCCCTGCCAGACGGGCAGGGCATAATAATTCTTATTTTAAGGAGAGCCGATATATCATCTACACATATTTTCTAATTGATGTGGTGCTGGGTCCTATTCTAATACTTGCCGTTTTTTTTGACCAGCGGGAAAGGCGCATTCCCAATGCATTAATACTTGTTGGCTTAATCCTTGGCATAGGCTTAAATTTTTATTTAGGTAGTTTTTCTGGTTTTATAATCTCTTTGAAAGGCCTAGCTACTGGGATAGTTTTGCTTTTTATACCCTTTGTAATGGGGGGCATGGGAGCGGGCGATGTTAAATTACTGGGTGTTGTAGGTGCCTTTAAAGGTGCTTTGTTTGCCTTCTACACTTTTGTTTTTATGGCTCTTTGGGGCGGCTTAATAGCCGTAATCCTACTGTTGATAAGAAGACAGTTAATCCAAACCCTGCGTAGGCTTTGGGCTAGCGCATTGTTAGCCCTGTTTAAAGTGCAGAAAATAAAGGAATCCGTGGAATCGAGCAATTCCGGTGTCTGCTTTCCTTACGCATTGGCCATAGCCCTGGGAGCTGTGACTTCTTATTTTATAAAGTGGTGAATAATATGAAAAGAATTATTAAAAAATTATTTAAATCTAAAAAAGCACAGAGCATGGTGGAGATGGCGATATTGCTCCCTTTGCTTTTATTAATATTATTTGCCATTATTGAGTTTGGAATAGTTCTGGGAGGCTATATGATTATGCATGATCTGGCTAGAGATGGGGTTCGTGCAGGAGTGGTTGGGGCAACTCAGTCAGAAATTGTGGATCAAATCAAAGATAATGCTTTAATTATTACTATTGAAGATGCTGACATTCATTTTACTCCTGCATTAGATGCCGATCGATCGGTTGGGGGTCAGCTGGAAGTCGAAATAGAACATACTTTCAACTTTATCACTCCTATAATTAACAGATTCGGTCCACTGGACCTGTCTGCGGAATATGTGATGCGTATAGAGAAACTTCCGGCGCCTTAATTAAGAGGAGGGAGATAAATTGTTAGTTAATAAATTATTTAAAGAAGAATCCGGAGCCGTTATGGTAATGGTGGCTCTGGGATTAGTCGTTATTATGGGGGCTGCTGCCATGGTAATAGATGCAGGTATGTTATATTTCGAGAGAGCGAAAGCCTCAAATGCAGTGGATGCTGCTGTTTTGGCAGGTGTCCAGGAACTTCCGGACAACCCTAACACTGCATTATCGGTTGCCCAAAACTATGTTCAGCTGAATGGCATTGATCCGGCTAAGGTGCCCTTCTATTTGGGCTATAATGATGAAGGAAAAGCGATTTCTCTCACAGGAGATGTAGATGAAATAATGAATATGTTTTTTGCCCGTGCCATTGGGATAAATGAGGGTGAAGTGAAAGCCCATGCCAAAGCTAGGGTAGGGCCGGCGACAAAACTGGGAGCAGGTACGGGTGTGGTTCCTATTGGGGTATTGCAAGATGATATAAAATATGATCAACCAATTACCATGAAAGAAGGCGGAGGAAATGGTCTCCAGGGATGGTATGGCTCTCTTGACCTTGAGTCACTGACCGGTGGAAATGGCGGATCAAGTACTTATGAACATTATCTTACCTATGGGTATGATGGCGAAGGAACAGTAGGTTATAACACACTTATTCTTGAGGAAAATGGTAATATGAATTCAGCAAATAAGGATGCCATTAAGTACCGCATGGACCTGTGTGCAGCAGAATGTGACGTGGAATGTACGCCAGAAAATTATGATCCTGATTGTCCAAGATTAGTAGTTGTCCCGGTAGGCTATATGGAGGCGGATAACAAGCATTTTCATGTTACCAGTTTTGCCGCCTTTTTTATTATGGATTATACAGGTAATGGCAATGACAACTATATTACCGGGCAATTTATTAAACCTTATTATATAAGTGGAGCGGAAGTAGACGATACTATCACAGATAACGGGGTATACGCTAGAGTACTTTGTGAATGATTTCAATGTGAAGGGAGCCGGAAGGATTGTTTAAAGGAGTAAAGAAATATTGGGTTATTTCCATAGTTTGCGGTTTGATTGCAGCTGCATTGTTTTATGTTTTCCTGGGACAGGTAGAGGAAAAATACCGGCCTGATGATCTGGTGACGGTGGTAAAGGCTGCCCAGCCCATACCTGCTGATGAAATCATTAAGTCGGAACAGCTGATGACCGTGGAAGTTCCGGCCCGTTATGCTCATCCCAATGGTGTGAGGGATGCTTCTGAAGCGGTGGGGAAGATACCTATCGGTGACATAGCCGCCGGGGAGGAAATCATAAAGGAGCAGCTGGTAGGAGAAAAAGAAAAGGTGTCCCGGCTGGCTTACAGTGTGCCCCTGAACAAGCGGGCGGTAGCCATAGATGTAAATGAAACTACTGCGGTATCATTTAACATACAGGCAGGTGATCATGTGGATGTCATAGCCACCGTTGATGTAGAGACCTCCGGCTCCACAGACAGTCCAACCAGCACCGTTATCATCCTGCAGGATATAGAAGTATTGTCGGTGGGGGTGAAAGGAGCTGCAGCGGATAAAGAGAATCCAGGTGCAGTGAAAACTCTTACTCTGGCAGTAACTCCGGAACAGGCCCGGCCTCTGGTCCTGGCCACTGAAAGAGGTTCCATCAGGCTTATGCTGAGATCACCGGTGGACGATTCCAAATACAGTCTGCCTGCATATAAGATGAACAATTTGATTCAGCCTTAAATATACTTTGATTTTGGGAGAGTATCTAAAGCGAGAGGTGATAGGATATGAAAACAATTAGAGTGCTGCTGGCAGATGCCGATCAGAAGAACCGGGAATACCATCTTAATATATTGGAGGGAGATCCAGATATAGATGTTATTGGTGAAGCGGGACGAGCTGGTGAAATTCTGGAGATTTTGCCCGAATTAAACCCTGAAGTTCTAATTATGGATGTGAACCTGGCTGATCGTGACAGTTTGGATGTGGCATTAGAAATTAACCTAAAGTATCCCTCCACAGGAGTAATTTTGATAGCCGAAGAAGAAAATATGAATCTGCTCAAACGGGCCATGCAGGCCGGTGTGAGGGAAGTAATGCTTCGGCCTGTGGAAGCTGGCGAATTAATCAAGGGGGTTAAACATATCGCCCAAGCCTACCGCCGGACAGTGGAAAGAAGCAGAGATGTAGCAGAACCAAAAGAAACGCAGGGATTAAGCAAGCAGCAGGTTTTAAAGGCCTCCCAGGTCATCACCATATTTGGTAATAAGGGTGGAGTGGGCAAGAGTATTATAGCCACTAACCTGGCGGTAGCTGCAGCTGCCCGTCATAAGAACGAAGTGGCACTAGTGGACCTGGATCTGCAATTCGGGGATATAAGCCTTATGATGAACATAAACCCGCGTAAAACTATTGCCGAGTTGATGCAGGAATCCGGTGAGTTAACAGCTGATCTGGTGGATGAATACTTTTATGAACGCAGTGGTGTAAAGGTGCTCTCCGCTCCACATAAACCGGAACTGGGTGAACTGGTAACTTCTTTCGGGGTGGAGACAGTTCTCAAGATCTGCCGGCAGATGTACAGCTATACTATCGTAGATACGCCTACGTTTCTGGATGATACTACCCTAACCGCTCTGGAAATGTCGGATGTGGTTTTACTTTTGATATCGCTGGACATTCCCACTATCAAGAATATTAAAAAAGGAATAGATATACTCGAATCACTGAAGATGCTACCCCGTACCAAACTAATTTTAAACCGGTCTTCTTCCTTGTCGGTGGGGCTGGAACCCGGAGATGTGGAGAAGGTATTGGGTATGAAAATAGCTGCATCTATCCCCAGTGATTTTAAGATAACTGTATCATCGGTTAACCGGGGTACTCCGTTTATTAATATGAGCCCCAAAGCTCCTATATCAAGAAGTATTATGGATTTGTTCAATACCCTCGACCAGCCCAAATAAGCGATTAAGGTGGGATGCTTGAATGTCTCTGTTGGCCAGATTACAAAATGATCAGGTGATAACTCCTAATACTGCTAAAGAAACTGCTTCCTCGCGATATTTGGAAATTGTTTATCAGATCCACCGGGAGATAATCCGAGAGATTGGACAGGAAACCTTTAACAACCGGGGGCGAGAGGAAACTGAGAACCGGATACGGAATATTACGGATTTAATTATTGAAAATGATTATGATAACCTGCCCCGCAGTGAACGGGAAGTTATCATCAAGCAGGTCACCGATGAGGTTCTGGAATTCGGACCTTTAAGTCCACTGTTACGCGATGAGACCGTATCTGAAATTATGGTCAATGGACCTAAACAGGTCTACGTGGAGCGCCGGGGC
>CAZBKS010000019.1:0-12728 GCA_964492475.1 uncultured Syntrophomonas sp.
ACGATCCATTGTCCTCCACTAAAGAACTTCCACGAGTATTTTGGATGCCTCTTCAGAGCGAAGGGCGATGACAGCTCCCCGAATTTCATAAGCAACCGGGTCGCCTGAAGGACTTTTTTGCAGAGCTTCCACCCGTGTACCGCAGATCAAACCCAAATCAAGCATTCTCCTTCTCGTATTGCCCTCGGCGGTTAATTGATTAACCTTTCCGCAAGTGCCCAGCGACAGACGATGTAAGGGAATCAATTTACCCATATACAACCCCTCCAAAATATTCATGCATTGACCCCAGCGATCATAAGTTAGACTAGGGAAAACCTTTTTCACATGTCTCATTGTATGAAGAGCAGATTCTATTAGTTACATGTATTGCTCTTACATTAAATACCAATTGCTGTTTAAGCCTCGAAGGTAGTTCTTGGGGAAGGGAGTGGGAAGATGAGTAACAAAGAGTTCCATACATTTCGCGGTTATGAAATGATAAAAAAGAATAAGGACCATCTTACTCCGAGTATGGAAGACTACCTGGAAATGATTTATAGAAATTGTCAGGAAGAAGGGTACGTAAGGATTAACCAGCTGGCAGAACAATTAAATGTGAAAGCGCCTTCGGCTTCCAAGACGGTAAGTAAGTTGGCGGCAATGGGATATCTCGATTATAAAAAATATGGCATTATCCAACTGACACTAAAAGGTGAAATGATGGGGGCATTTCTGCTGGATAGACATGAAACGGTGGAGACGTTCTTAAGGCATATCGGGGTTCTGGACACGGTATTGCTTGAAACTGAGCTTATTGAGCACCACCTTAGCATCGATACCGTGAAAAATATCAAGATATTAAACGACTTTTTGGCGAGTTCTCCAGAAGTACTTGAAAAGCTTCGCCAGTTCAAAGAACAATAGACGCGGGGACAGTTCTCCTGTCTAAACAATAGACGCGGGGACAGCTCTCCTGTCTATATAGTTTTGTTCCTGATCAATAGCTATTATGGCACCTCGGATGAGCTGACCGCAGCTGCAAAGGCATAGTTTATGCTCAAACCGGCATTCTTAACCAGAGTACATATCTCAATACGTTCATGAAAACAAAACTCATGACATGTTAGATATGTCCTGTTATTTCAAGTTTTGGAATTGCTAACCTTATAATTAGCGAAAAACGAATAAAATTTATTGCAAAACAATAAATATTTATTGTTTTATAATGCGTTCTTTGCTATACTGCAAATAATTAAGGGTGCATTCGCCCAGCTGAGAGAGGAAGAATTTTATGTGGAATGGAGAAAAATCTATCACTCTGAGTAAGGTGTGTATTTTACTCTTTATGTGTTTGCTGTTAGCAGCAGTTGTGTCGGCGCCCTGGCTGACGCACTGGTTTGTGAACTTTTCACAGGCCGGACAGGATGGAAATGCAGCCTATTTCATGGCAACCATCTACGTGGGTTTCGTTCCTGCTGCCTATCTGCTCTTTAGTCTGTTAAAACTGCTTCTCCGGATCGAGGCTGGTCAAGTGTTTACAGCCGAGAATGTAGAATTATTGAGACGTATTTCCTGGAGTTGTTTTTTAGGAGCGGGAATAGCTCTTGTTTCCGTATTGTACTATTATCCGTGGTTCTTTGTGGCGGTGGCTGCGGCTTTTATGGGCTTGATTGTGCGGGTTATTAAAAATGTAGTCGCCCAGGCCGTGGAACTTAAAAACGAAGCAGATTACACGGTATAGGGGGAGGGAGCGGGATTATGCCAATCGTAGTGAATCTGGATGTAATGATGGCCAAAAGAAAAATGTCCTCCGGCGAACTGGCTGAAAAGATCGGCATTAGTCAGGCTAATCTCTCTATCCTTAAAACCGGCAAGGCTAAAGCGATTCGTTTCTCTACCATGGAGGCGATCTGCAAATCACTGGATTGTCAGCCTGGAGACATACTCGAATACAAACCGGACGAAGATAAAGGGGGCAGTTAGGATGAAAGAGTTTTCTTATGATAACAACGATGCAGAATCGACCCCGGAATCAGCAACTTCAGGTCTTTCCGCACAAAGCACACCGGAAATACCTTTACAGCCAAAGGGTAAAGTGCCTTTTGTGGCCGACCGCAAGGATAGCTATTTTGCACTATTTGCTTTTATACTTGGCTTTATTTTTGCCCGATGGGTACTTTTCTCCTGGCAGGGCTGGGGTGTAACTCTGTTCACCCTGGTCTACTGCGGATCAGTGACATGGTATCTGCTGAAAAAGGGGGTGCATATCCCCAGGAGCGGATGGCTCTGGCTGGCTGTGGTCATCTTGATAGGTTTAAGCTTCAGCCTCTGGTCCAACAACGGTTTTGCTCCGCTGCAGGGCCTGCTGCTATTTTGCAGCGCCGTATACTGGATTTTATCTGCTACGGGGCTGCTTATCCTTGGCAAAACCAGCAATTTAATTGTCTTGGACGGCTATAATGCCCTGTTGGGGATTCCTTTCAGTAATTTTGGCTGCCAGTATAAAGGCCTGGCTGTTCTGGGCAGCAATCAACGGGGCCGAGGAAAAGAAATTTTTCCTATAGCATTGGGTTTGTTCCTGTCGCTAATAGTGGCCATTGTTGTTGTGCCCCTGTTGATGGAGGCCGACAGCGGTGGTTTTGCCAAAATTATGAATGGAATATTAACTGCTTTTCGCGGGATAGGGGAAGGATTTGGGGAAACATTCTGGGAACTAATTCTGGCTATTCCCATAGCTGCTTACATTTTCGGTCTGGCAGCAGGCAGCGCTCATAAAAGAGGCACTAACTTGTTTGAAAAGGACCGTACGCTCCAGAATATTTCAGCCTTGAGGATACTTCCCCTGACTACGGTTTACATCCTGCTGGGATTGTTATGTACGTTATATATAGTGTTTATCGGAAGCCAGGTGTCCTATTTCTTCTCCGCATTCGTTGGCCATCGGCCGGAGGGGTGGCAGGTATATTCGGAATACGCGCGCAGCGGATTTTTTGAGCTCTGCCGTATTGCTGTTATCAACCTGATAGTACTGACCGCAGCCAATATCATGAGTCAAAAGCAGTACAGCAAAAGTGTGGGCATGAAGATACTCAACTCGTTGCTGGCCATTCTCACTCTGGTACTTATTGCCACCGCCTTCAGCAAAATGGCGATGTACATTGGAGCATACGGATTATCCATGCGCCGGCTGTTGCCCTGTGTTTTTATGGTTTTTATGGCTATTATCTGGGGCGGAGTTATAGCGCTGCAAAAATGGTCATTCTCTATTACTCGTCTGGCAGTTGGTGTGGGTGTGGTTATGTTCTGCATGCTGTGCCTGTTGAATCCGGACAGCCTGGTTGCCCGCTACAATGCTGACCGTTATCTTTCCGGAGCCCTCGAAGACTTTGACGTGGAGATTTTATATCGGTCGGGGCCGGCCGGTGTCGATTCGGCCTTGTTGGTTTATGAACAAACCAATGATCAGATATTGCAGTGGAAGCTAAAGGAATATCTGTTTGTTCAGCAGCAGCAGGCTGTTGAATTGGCTGGAGAGCCAGGTGACAGTTTGGAAAGAGCACATGCTCGGGCTATAATTACTGAATACTTTGATTAAACAAAGGCAACCAAGGGACGTTCTTTTTGTTGTACCTGCTCTATTCGGACCCACAATTCCCAATACGCTTCCTTTGTCAAATGAGAAGCTAAGTCAATCATGGCCGCTTTCAGGGTCTCATATTCTTCTGAACCCTGCACCCTACAATGCCCGCAAAGACTTACAATCAGGGATCCGGAATATGAAAAACTCAAGAAATCAATCACATAGATCCAATAATATGGAACCAACGAACAGCCGGGTGGTGGGAGGACACCATTGACTTAAAATTTTGCAGGAGTTAGGGGCATAAATTATAAAAAGCACGCAAACGTTCCAGAGATATAAAAATCGTTAGCGATATGGTGCAAAAATGAAGGGGGTTGGCACGATTATTGCAACTATTTTATCTTAAAGGGGGACGGCTAAAAGGATGGACATTTGTGGGAAAATAGAAGAACTACGCGTGGAGTTAAATAAACTTGGGGAAGAAAAGGGGCTTTCGGATCCTGATGTAATTAATTTGAGTGAGAGACTTGATGAACTTATTGTTCAATATTATCGGTATAAACTATTGAAGAATGTTAGTTAGCTGTAGATATAGACTATATCGAAGTTGAGAACGGGCTTATTGGTCAAAATACTTAACATAATGTGCAAAATGTGTATCATATATGTTACGAATATGTATCGGATATGTATCGGAATGTATCAGATGGGAACATACATTCCAAACTAGACTTGGTTTTAAGGGATATTAAATGATACGAATTATACAGGGGGACGGCTGAACCGTCCCCCTGTCTGCGCTGGCAGACTGAAGCATTTCGATAATGGCGTTGATAATTATTTTTATCAATCTTGCATATAAATGAAATGGTAAGCTTACTAGATTCCATTGATTACAAGTAACTTATATATTATTCCATACTATTTATTAAGCGGATAGGAGGCTTCTTATGTATATATTAAGATTGCGTCATATACTATTTTATTTATTTGGCATACTTATTATATTAGCGCTTATATTCATTGTATACATTTTATGTCATCAAAAAAATGATACCTTAAGCACCGTTAAACCATCAGTTGAAACGAATCCAGCACACCACATTGGTGATACTGCCGATGATACGTGCGTCTGGGTAAACCCTGATGATAAATGGCTCAGTCTGATTATAGGTGACGATAAGGATGGCGGCCTTTGCGTATGGAACTTGGATGGAACAGAAAACCAGTATTTAGATCCCGAAAGTGATTTAAATAATTTGGATATTCGATATGATTTTAATTTAGGCCAACAGAAAATCCCGCTTATTGGCGTTGTGAACGAAAATGGAATGTGTTTGAGTTTTTACACGGTAGATTCTGACACAAGACTTGTTAGAAACATAGGCAGCGTACCATTAAATAAGGAAAACCCCTATGGCGGATGCATGTATTTGAGTGATGTGACGAAGCAGTTTTATTTCTTTGTAAACTGGAAAGATGGCACCGTTCAACAATGGCAGCTTGATGGAACAAGTGGCGAGATCGCAGGAAGTCTGGTTCGGACTTTTAATGTCGGAAGTCAAGTTGAGGGGTGTGTTGCCGATGACCATTTAGGATATTTTTATATTGGCGAAGAAGAAGTTGGGGTTTGGAAATATGGCGCGGAACCTGGTGACGGCAATATCCGTACCATGGTTGATTCAGTCGATAAGGAAGCTGGAGGGCATCTGACTGCAGATGTGGAAGGAATGACTATATATTATGGGAAAGTTGAGAATGAAGGATACCTTATATGCTCCAGCCAAGGAAATAGTACATTTCAGGTTTATGATAGAAAAAGCAATAAGTATCTTCATTCCTTTACCGTTGGCGCTACGGACTCAATTGATGAAACAACGGAAACAGACGGTTGCGATGTAAGTAATGTGGATTTAGGAGGTCCTTATTCCGAAGGCGTATTTATAGCTCATGATCACATTAATGATTGTACTGACCGTACCAATGTTAAATTGGTACCCTGGAAAGAGATACAAGATGCAATAGATTAAGGATATATCATAACTTAAGAATAGGTCAGGATTACTGAAGAAAAAAAGCGAGCTGTTTGGTTAGCCCGCTTTTTCATATTAATCAACACTTTGGGATAAGCTTTGTCATTTTTATGGTCCGGTGGCCAGTTCACTTATCTTCCAGGCATCATTAATCTGCTTAACCGTCACCCAGCGGGTATTGCTGCCATTCATCCACATAGACTCCTGAACCCCCGCCTTCAGCTGCAGATTAAATTCAACCTTGTATGTTTGCTGGTCTATGGTCCATCCACCGGAATTCCAGTCATCAATACTGATTACCTGAAGGGTGTCAAAGGAACTGAAAGTGCTCCTCCACATGGACTGGGTGGTGGAATTGCCAAGCATATCCCCGCTCATCAGAGACATGGCATCGTCCACCTCACCGCTGCCCAGGCTGCTGAAGAATAAATCCACTACCTGCTTGCCATTGTACGGAAGCTCGGTAGTCCCTGAACCTGTTGAAGTAATAGTGATGGTACGGGTGGGGCCGTCCCAGCTTACTTCACAGTCAAGGGCTTCGGCGATAAAACGCAGAGGAACCATAGTGCGTCCTCCCATAATTTGGGCCGGCTGACTGAGAGAGGTTTCGTGTCCGTTTATCTGAGCGCTTTGCATACCTATGATCAGTTTTATGGTGGTGTCGCCTTTGCGGGCGGCAACCATCTGTTTGGCTCCGTCCCAGGTCACTTGTGCCCCCAGGGCTTCAAAAATGGCCCGCATGGGTACCAGGGTGGTGCCGCTGATAATTAACGGCGGCTGGTCGAAAGACAACAACTGGCCGTTTAAGTACACTTTTATTCCCCCGGAAGAAGCCGGGTTTTGAGTGCTTGTAGTCAGGGTGGCGCCGCCGGCCGCTGCGGCCTGGGTGCTGCTGTTAAGCGGTAATATCCCCATTTGGGCATCATTTTCGTTATAGAAGTAGATGCCTGATTGACTGTACCTGCTGCAGGAAAAGAAGCCGGGAGTGTAATGCTTGAGCGGCAATACCTGGGGATTCTGCTTAAACCCTTCCTGGCCCCAGCCGTTTACTTCCCATTGCCAACAGGTATTGTCCAGAGCAAAGTGGGAAAATTCCACGGGATTGCTTCCGGTAGCCCTTATTTTGATTTCGGGACTGCCGGCATTGGTTATTTCACAAAAGCCGGGGATGCTTTCCGTACCGAGCAGTTTTGAACCTGAAAAGCAGACTGTTCCCAATTGTCCATCATTGTAGTTTCCTATGATTAAGCCCAGATTGCCATAACGGCCGACGGCCATCATAAACATACCGTATTTAGGTATGGGATAGAGCTTATCATTGGCCTGGTAGCTGGTCTGGGCCCATCCGGTTACTTCATCATGCTTGTACGTTCCTTTATCCCAGATGCCTACTTCCACGGCTCCGCCCACGGAATGGATCTGGAACTGGTCGCCGCTGCGCACAACTTTCGCCAGCCCGGGAACATTCAGGCCTTTAAAGGCGCCACCCTGGAAAACCTTATAAGTGAGCACCCCATCGTTTTCTCTTAAGAAAACCACATAGATTTTTTCATACCGGGCCAGCATCATCACGCAGGTACGATAATGGGGCAGGGCGAAACTCTGCGGATTTTCATGATATTCAGGCAAAGCCCACCCACCTACTTCAGTATGGCTGTAAATTTGACTGGTTGCACTCCAGGCATTGTCACACTCGCTTAAGGGGACGATTTTTATAGCCGTGGACGGATTATCAGGCGAAGCATTTGCATTCAGCGTCAGATAGGACACTTCCACGGGTGTTGATGAACTGTTGGCCTTAACCCGCAGTTTATAGAGAGATTCAGCCCCGCCGTCTGGATTAGGTACCGCAGTCAGGGTAACAAATGACGAATCATCTATTATTACCGTATCCGAGAGGTTGGACTCTCCAGTATTCTGATCATTGGCCGGGTTCTGGTCTAGATTGGACTGCTGACCGGAATCCTGGTGGGTAACGCTGAATGTGGGGCTGAAAGCCTCAACACGATTTGAAATGTTGGGGGTAAAAATTCTTATCCGGTAGTCACTACCCTCGGGTATATAGACAGAATGTACTTTCCAGGTGTATGAGCCGCTTCCATCAGAGCCGACAGGAATGTTTGAGGCAATAGAATATAAGCTTCTGTCTCCCGTATAAAGCGTAAGCTTTACCTTTTCCCCCGGATCGCCGGTATAAGTCCAAGTAATGGTATGTTGGGTATCGGCAACCAATACATCTCCAGCTACGGGCGACGTAATTGTGAAAGAGGCGTTACTGGCACTTGCTGTATCATAACTAGTGGGATAAAGAAAGCAAGATATGGCAAATATCAAGGCAAAAATAATAAATGTTGATGGAGTTTTCTTTCTGCTCAACATGATCGAACCAATCCTCCTTTATTTCTAGATTCATATGAAAATGAGTTATAAAGTGCTCCCGCCCCCTCCATTATTTTTTATCAGCCTGGCGTCTCCTCTTCAGGCCCGCCAGCTTCCTGCTGGCATTTTCCTCTCGGCTTCTCTTTTCATCTCGGATAAAGACTTGCTGGTCGATGCTGCGACTAGAAAAGAGGAAGCCAAACAATGCAACCTACAATCCCTGTTGTTACTCCTTGCAATTAATGACAAATATTTCTACATTATTCCTGAAAAATCCTTCTTGCCTGAAATTAAGCAGTCTCCAATAAAAGGCGGAAGGTAGCAAAAGGAGCAGGCCCGACTAAGGTGACATGCCAAGCTATGCTTGAAGGTAAATATGAATTTGCAATTTAGTGTTATAATTAAGTCAAATTTATTGTTAATAACCAGGGTCATGAAGAAAGGAATCGATTATTTAATGAATATGAATTGGATATCAAAGCGTAAAACACCTAGCCAGGTAATTCGCACTATTATATCAAACAGAGAATCCAGACTTACAATAGATGATCTAATCAAAGCTTTTGCTTCTCAAAGTTTTAGCGGTTCTACTTTATACGTCAGCACCGAAGCCTTATTTCAAGAAATTGATGATTACCACTAGGATATGAGCATCTGAGTAAAATCAGGTGCTTTCGAGGAGATTTAATATGTTCGAGCTCATTGATGTTAAATACCAGGAAGTAGTTGATATTCCCAATTTATATATAAGCGAAGGGCTAACTGTACTGCTTGGTGCAAGTGGCAGCGGAAAGACCACTGTTTTGAGATTGCTGAATAAAATGCTCTCTCCCACTCAGGGCCGGATTTTATTTAAAGGCAACGACATAAAACAAATCCACTCCGTAGAGCATCGAAGAAATGTCATGATGTTATCGCAAAATCCTGCCATGTTTGAAGGTAATATCAAAGACAATTTAACGATTGCTTTCAGATTTCAGGAAAAAGAAATACCTGGTGACGAAGAATTGTATAGAATTATTGCCAAAGTTCAGTTGAACAAGGAGCTTGACACACCTGTTAACCAACTGTCTGGAGGGGAAAAGCAAAGGCTGGCATTAGGCCGGATATTTCTTCTTGATCCATCCGTTTATCTTCTGGATGAACCATCTTCAGCTTTAGACGAGAATACTGAAGATATGATTATCAAAATGCTTTCAGAACACATTAAAAAAGCTAAGAAATCAGCAATAATGGTTACCCATTCCAAGTCCGTGGCAGAGAAATATGGAGATGAAATCATAGAAATGGCGGGAGGCAAGATCTTAAACAGGAGATTAAGAGATGAATGGAATAATTAATTTAACGATTTGGCAGCTTCTTTTAGCCTATGTTTTTGTACTTGTAGTGCTGGTGATTACCAGAATAAGGGGAATTGGCCGGGAGAAAGAGATATTGATATCGTCGGTGCGGATGACGATTCAACTGGTACTAACCGGATATGTGCTTGTTTATGTATTTGCCAACCCCAGCCCTTTGTTCACTGCCGCAATAATAATACTGATGGAGTGTTTTGCAATTTATACGGTATTTAGGAGATTTGAAGGAAGATTGTCAAAGAAACTAAAGATAACGATAGCTCTTGCCATGATAGTCGGTACTTTATTCTGTCTCTTGTACTTTCTGTTTATTGTTATAGGGATCAGTCCATGGTATAATCCGCAATATTTCATTCCCATTGCCGGAATGATGGTAGGCAACTCTATGACAGGTATATCGTTAGGGGTTAAATCTTTAATTGAAGGAATGACAACCCAGAGGAATCTGGTTGAAGAAGCTATGATCCTTGGCGCAACTCCTCAAGTCGCAACAAGGTCAATTGTAAACAGCACCTTTGAGGCAGCAATAATGCCAACGATTAATTCAATGTTGGGCATGGGCATTGTCTTTCTGCCAGGTATGATGACAGGACAGATTTTGTCTGGTACTTCACCTGCGACGGCTGTTAATTATCAGATCGCAATTATGCTGGGTATACTTGGAGCGGTTTCTGTTACGGTTATTATAATGGTTCAACTTGGATGTCGCAGTTTCTTTAATGAGGAAGACCAACTTGTTTGATTGATTCGGGTATTATTCGTGCAAGTAATGGTTTAATTCTTCAAAAAGAATCTACCTCGGGATAGGTAACAAACACTTTCCTAACCACATCTTTATTTAAGGGATGGTTAGCCAGACAGAAGAACCGTCCCCGTCTCTCATGCGGTAAATTTTTCCTTAAGAAAGCTGGATATGGCCAATATGGTTTCTTCGGGCTTCTCCAGCATCAGGTGATGGCCTGCTCCGGGTACTATTTCCAGCACCGAACCGCTGATGTTATCCTGCAGGTATTGGGAATTTTTTGCCGGAGTCATTTTATCCTGGTCCCCAACTAGTATTAATACGGGAATTTTTATTTCTCCCAATTGCCTGGAAACATCATAATTGTTGCAGGCGGTAAAATCGATATAAAGCTGCTGCTGGGAAACCTGGCTCCAGTTCTGCAGTTCTGCCGTCAGCAATTCCGGATTTATATTACGACCATAGGCGATTTTCAAGAAAGCAGTATCAAAGCTGCCTTGAGCAAGCTGTTCCAGCATAGTTGGGTTTACCGGCATATTGGCTCCTGCTCCAATCAGTATCAGCCCATCAACTGTTTCCGGGTAGGTCAGGGCAGCTTGCAAAGCTATGCCGCCTCCCATGGAATGGCCCGCCAATATCCAGGGGCGGGGAAAGCTGCTGGCATCAAGAAATGCTTTAATCGACTTGGCATAAGCCTTGACCTCATCTGCTGGGCTCCCCGGTGACGAGCCATGCCCCATCAGGTCAACCGCAACATGAGTGAATCCGTTGATACTCTTTTCCATCAATGTTGCCCATTTGCGGTAAGTGCCTCCAGCCCCATGAATAAGAATCAGGCTGCCCTTGGCGCTGACTCCCGGGTCACTAACGGCTTGATAAAACAAATTCCGTGTATCGGCCATAATATAACCTCCTCATTATTTTTCCCATGAATATGAATCCTTGATTAAATATTCCCATATTCATGAGAATCCGTCAAAGATGTTCTGCTCTGGACATTATTGTCAGGTGAGCTATTA
The DNA here is from genome assembly GCA_964492475.1 of uncultured Syntrophomonas sp. Lineage (GTDB taxonomy): Bacteria > Bacillota > Syntrophomonadia > Syntrophomonadales > Syntrophomonadaceae > JAAYJK01. The sequence continues at coordinate 11,097 of CAZBKS010000019.1, forward strand.
TTACCTATACTTATTTATAATACCGGTACACAAATCTCACACTTATGAGTATTAACCATTTGGCCGGCATATCTTTCGATGATTGGCCTGGTTTCATCCAAGTGATGTCCTTCCCTTAATAATTCTGGGAAAATATCGCCCCAGGCTTTTTGAACCGCTTCCGGGGTATGATCAATCCTAAAAACCGCATACTTTCCTCCAGCAATGTTACTCCCTCTTATATTGCCATCATCTATTATTGAATAGTCTTTTGAAACCACAATGCAGGTGTCATAACGACATTTCTCAGGTTTAGTAGTTTCAGGATCATCATGGGCAATTCCAAGTATTATCGATTCATCATTAAATAAATGGTGAATTTTTGCCCAATATTTCAAATCTTCCATAGTTTGCACGTTGCTGATTCCATAAGAGCCAATCTGCCTTATATAAGCTATTCGGTGTTCCGGCATTTTTTCGATTATAATATCCATGGTCAGTTTTCTAACCTCCTTTGAAGAGTACATAATGTCTTCATTAACAGGCTACCGTGCTTTAAAACAGAATGCAAAGCATTTTTTAAATTAGGAAAAACCTTGCCCGCTTGCCCGTTTTGAATTAGTAATGTTAAGAAACAATTTCAACACTCGTAAAATAAATCACTGAAACTGGTCTGGAATCAAGCCTGATAAAGGCTACATTGGGCATAAATCCGCCAAAATGATGAAGCGCTCCAAGGCAATTGAAAGCAGGGTTCATAATGCCATCGAAGAAAAATCAGCGCTGCTTCAAAATATCGAAACAGCCTCATCCATAAAAATCCATCCTTTAAGATATAATGCCGATAGAATGGTAGAACTGGAGGATATAAGCATCATATACGGTGAACGGAATATATGCGAAGGGATTAGCTTCAATATTCAGTCGGGGGACAGAATTGCTTTGTGCGGGAAAAACGGTTCTGGCAAATCCAGCATGGCCAGGCTTATCCTGGGTGAACCCATTTCCTATCAAGGCATAATACGAAGAGGAAGCAGGCTGAAGATCTCTTATATCAGTCAGGACACTGCTGGTCTGGCGGGTAACCTCAGTGATTACGCCATAGAATACGGCATTGATCACACTCTCTTCAAAACCATACTCCGCAAGCTGGATTTTTCAAGAGGTATGTTCAACATGGACATCAAGAGTTTCAGTGATGGACAGAAGAAAAAGGTCATGATTGCCCGAAGTCTGTGCGAATCAGCCCACCTGTACATCTGGGATGAGCCACTCAACTACATTGACGTCATATCCAGAATGCAGATCGAAGAACTGCTCAAATGTTATGAGCCGACCCTTCTATTTATTGAACATGACCGGGCTTTTTGTGATAACATGGTAACCAAAACAATAATGTTGTAGAAATTGCAGCAGCGCCGCAGACAGGCTGTCTAAGGACAGGGGGACCGAGACAGGGGGACGGTTCTTCTGTCTAAGTATGCAAATATGCTAGACAGAAGAACCGTCCCCCTGCCTTGGAAGAACCGTCCCCCTGTCTCGGTGAATTCTAGTTGGCAGATTTGCACAATATACTTTTGTATAATCGTGACGCTATGTAAGGAGAATTGAAATGGACCGTACCCAAGCACATGTTGAGCTAAATGGATTTGA
>CAZBKS010000020.1:0-12371 GCA_964492475.1 uncultured Syntrophomonas sp.
GCGATGAAATTGGCCTGGCCTATACCGGTCAAAATCAGACACATCCGGGGCGGGAATAATAACTTCTCACCCCGGTCTTTTTATAGACTTAGTTCGCCCAGCGTAAGAATAAAAAAGATACCGGTTACCAAAATGCCAACCGCCAGCAGCACATATCCGCCCGTTGAGCTGAATTGGTATAATCGTTCGGCGTTTCCAATATTGAAAAAGAATAAAGCCAGAGCTAAAACCAATAACAATATTATAAAATTGGGAGCACCTGAACCAGGGAAAAAGATGGCCAAATATAGTCCATAAGTCAGCAGCATAACAAGATTGATTCTAAGCAGTAATTTATAGAAATGGTCCTCCCTGGCATTCTCCCCTTTTTCAGTATCAGGTATATTTTCAGTGTTGAAAATGGTTGATTTTTTCCCGCTCCTGCTTTCCAAGGTTTCTAACAGGTCATCATATACATCGTCTGCCGGGGTAATCCCAATAAAGCCCTGACTGGACTTAATGTAAAGCAATTTCTCATCTGCTTTGGTGATATATAACCTGATTGGTCCAATACCCCTCAAGGTAAATAAGCCGACTTTAAACCCGGGCCAGTTGGCTCCTATAACTGAAAACGAGTTGATCTTACCTTCAATATTAATCAGTTCGTTAATTCCCTCATAGGGAATGGTGAACCTTCTCAACCCTGCTTTTATCACCAGGCCATTTTCAGTGGTTTGATATTTCAGGGTAAAAGCAGCAAAAAGGAAACCTGCATAATATACCATGAATAGATAGGCTGGTACCAGCAGCATTAACTTTAAGACTCTATCTTCTTCACCCAAAGAAAAAGCTATTCCCCACAAGCAAATCCCAAAAACTGTTATTCCAACAATTAGTCCATACCAAGCGCCGCATGATTTACGGGGTTTATACTCCATCTTAATCCCTCCAGGTTTATTATTCACCATGCTTTTTATCAGATGGGCATTCATATTTATAAAAGCCTTGCCCACTGTAAACCCCCAGGTGTCCGCCTCTAATCATGGTTGCCAGTAACGGATGCGGCCTGTATTTATTATCTCGAAATTCATCATTAAAACCAATAATAGTATGATATAAATTATCCAACCCCATTTTATCAGCTAATTCCAGCGGTCCCAGATCCATGCCCAGGCCCAGTTTAATAGCTGTATCGATGGCTTCTTTTTCTGCCAGCTTCTCTGCATAAATAAATATGGCTTCGTTAATGTAGGGCAGAAGAATACGATTTACTATATAACCGGGGCTTTCCCGCTGTACCAGAACACCACGCTTGCCGATTTTTTCACAGAAGGTCATGGCTTTCTGTACCGTTTCATCTGAAGTCTCCAGCCCCTTGATTATCTCAACCAGCTTCAACAGATGTACTGGATTAAAGAAGTGCATGCCCAGAACTCTGTCAGTCCTTTCAGTGGTAGCCGCGATTTCTGTAATAGATAGTGATGAGGTATTGGTAGCCAGAATAGTATTTACCCCGCACAGACTGTCCAGTTCAGCAAATATCTGCTTTTTAACCGACATATTTTCTACCACTGCTTCAATAACCAGATCTGCATCGCGCAGATCAGACAGGTCGGTAGTACCCTGTATATTATTTATTGTGCTTACCTTGTCCCCTTCGGTGATTATACCCCGGTCAAGCATTTTACTCAGGGTCTTTTCTATAGTATTCAACCCATCTTTTACCAGATGCATCTGCAAATCACGGAGTATTACCTGATACCCTCCCATGGCTGCTGCCTGGGCTATACCTGCTCCCATGATCCCAGCTCCTAATACTGCAATCTTTTCCACCATCACAAACCCCTTCCACAAAAAACACCATAATTAGTTTAAGAATATTATTTATTATCTCCCAAACCAATCCCTACTGCTCTCGCTGCCCTGACCAGATCGCCATTGGGATCGATTCTGCGGATTTCTTTGATAGCTTCCTCTAATTTAACTGTAGTTATTTCTGTACCTTTAAGACTTACCATAGTACCATATTTTCCATCCATAAATGCTTCCACCGCCGCTACCCCATACCTGGTAGCAAGAACCCGGTCGAAAGGAACCGGTGCGCCTCCTCTCTGCAGATGCCCCAGTACTGTTACCCGGATCTCTATGTTTTTCAATCTGGCCCCAATCTCTTCCGCAACCTTTTGACCAACCCCACCCAGTCTTATGGGATCATGGCTGGTAGGAACATAATTCTGTACTACCATTTCTCCACCCTCTGGGAATGCACCTTCGGCGACCACAATAATGCTGAACTTTTTTCCCTTCCTGTAACGTTCAGATATCTTGGCTAAAACGGCTTCTATGTTGTAAGGAATCTCTGGTATCAGTATAACGTCAGCACTTCCGGATATACCGGCATGCATCGCTATCCATCCAGCATAACGCCCCATTACTTCAAGAATCATTACCCGGTGATGCGATTCTGCAGTGGTATGCAGTTTGTCCAGAGCCTCGGATGCTGTATTTACAGCGGTATTGAAGCCAAAAGTTACATCGGTGGCAGACAAATCATTATCTATAGTCTTGGGAACCCCTAATACTTTAACCCCCAATTTGTCAAAACGGTTGGCAATGGACAGACTACCGTCTCCGCCGATTACAATAAGACCATCCAGAGCAAGGTGTTCCAGATTATACAGAGCCCGTTCAGATTCATCACTCTGAGTTATTTGACCCTGCCGGAAAGAATTATAGGCAAATGGATTATCCCGGTTGCTGCACCCTAATATAGTGCCGCCGGTATGACTAATCCCAGATACCGTCTTTAAGTCCAGGGGCATATAATCGTCTTCCACCAACCCCCGAAATCCATCCATAAACCCTACTACTTCCAGTCCATATTCGATGACGGCGCATTTAGTAACCGCTCTTATAACTGCATTTAACCCAGGGCAGTCTCCTCCTCCGGTCAACACCCCGATGTGACTGATTTTCCCCATATAAAGAATCCCTCCTTATATAAATATAAACCACAATTGATTTATATTTCCCTACCCATTGGCTATTATTAAATTGGCCCTGCTGCCTGAAGATTATTTATTGCCCAGCTCTTTTGTGCGGATATGTCAAATATCTTGATTCTATAATTCTCTATTCATAATTATTATCCTGTCAACATCAGGGTTTTTCTGCCAATTTAAGCGAAACAATCATCTGCCTTCCTTCTCTGACTACTTCCAACATAATAGTATCTCCTTCTTCATGTTCTTTCAATATAGTCTGAAGCTCATCATAATCGTTTATCGGCTTTTCATTTATTTTGCTTATAACATCATATTTTAGAATACCGGCTTTGGCAGCAGGTGATCCGGGTTCAACCCCAACTACCACTATACCTTGCTGGTCTACTTTTAAGTAATCAGCTATTTCCTCATCAACTGACTGCAGATAGATTCCTATATAGGGTCTTATAACCTTCCCATTTTTAATCAACTCGTCCAGCACATCTCCAGCCGTGTTTATGGAAATGGCAAATCCTATTCCCTGGGCCTGTGCGTTTACAGCAGTGTTTATACCTACCACTTCCCCATTGGTGGTGAGCAGGGGGCCACCACTGTTGCCTGGATTTATTGCTGCATCAGTCTGTATTAAATCTTTATAAATACGATTTTCTATCTGCATCGGCCTGCCCTTTGCACTAACCACCCCTGCAGTAACCGTATGGTCCAAACCGTAAGGATTGCCGATAGCTATTACCCACTCCCCTACCCTTAGCTTATCTGAATCGCCTATTTGTAAAGGAATCAAGTCATCCCCGGCCTCTATTTTTAGTATAGCCAGATCCATTTCATAGTCCTGTCCCACAACTTCAGCCTCCAATTTGCGACCATCGTTCAGATTAACCATAATTTCGTCAGCACCATCAATTACATGTTGATTGGTAGCAATATGACCATCTTTACTTATTACAAAACCTGTACCAATACTGTTTTCTATATTGGAGTTGCTATCATCAAAAAATTCTTCAAAGAATGGTTGGTTATAAAAATAGCTGGTTCCGCTGACTTTCCTGCTTGATTCAACGTTTACCACCGACGGGCTTACCTTCTCAACCATTTCGGCGATATCATTAGGTCCTACAATAACTGAAGAGGAGCTGTTGGTTGTGGTGTCCGCTGGACCGGTCTTAGCCGACTCTTCTACTTTGGAATCCTGTTGTTGAAAATCTTCTATAACAGTACTGTAATTAATTAATAATCCAACACAGGTAACCAGAGCAAGTATCAGTAATATTAATAATGCTTTAAGCCACCCGGGAGTACTATTCTCTGTATTCACAATCCCTCTCCTTTCTTCTTCAGGACCGATTTTAACAATTGAAATATTCGTGATGAGACCAGAACTGTAGTTTACCCTGCCGGTATCCTTATCTTCCTGACTGTACTAGAGTTAATTATATAATAACAGAAATTATCTTGTACCGCATAAATAGGCAGGCTTAAATCCTTGTTAACATTCGTCTCCAACCCAACTAACCACCAATGCTGACAGAGGCAAGTCTATGTCTCGTGGCTGCCCGCCTTAACCGGGAAACCAGCCAAATAAGATCCATATTCCAACGGTCTTTTAAATGAATTGCGCATAATAACTTGGGATGCCTCTGTTTCTGTAGTTTTTCTGGGCTTGGAATTAACTTCTATCAGCCAGGGCCAGCCCTTTTTATCTATCCCTATGTCCAGCCCCAGTTCCCCAAAAGCACCATTGCTTTCTATATCCAGAGTAACTGCCACTCGCTGACAGAGCTCTTTTATCCTGGCATTCATCTCTTCGATCAAGCTTTTCTTTTTGTACAGCGTTTTAAATAAACTCCTGCTGGTGGCCACCCGCCCGCCCCGGCTGAGATTTGATATACTGCTTCTTCCCGGAGCTATTCGGGCAAATTTCTTGCCGATCTGCCATTCTCCCCGGCCATTCTTTTGATAAATAATACGAATATCAAATACTGAACCATGATACCGGGCCAGGTCCAATCCCTGCTGCACGATATATGGTTTCTCTTTTCGGTATATGCCGGTCCTTTTCATTAACTGGGCAGCGTTTTCGGTACTGCCATTTATCCTGCTCCGCGAATAAACCGTGAATTTCAGGTTATCTCCAGCCTGTTTTTTGACTTTTATAATGCCAATACCCAGGCTGCCATTACTCGGTTTAAGGTACAGCACACGGTGTTTGATCAGCATCTCTTCCAAGCTCTCTTCACTTAATTTTCGGGTTTCGGGTAAATGAGGTTTCACCAGAACATTTGGGGAAAGAGTTTTATACACCTGCCACTTATTGAGATAAGATGGGTTGAAAACTTTTGTATAGGGCAGTTCCTTCAGCATTTGCAGGGTTGATTGAACTTCATTTCTAATTTCACTTTTGCGGCTGGAGATGCGATTATATACTGCATCCGGAAGCGGGTAGGTAGAAGATTCCCATACTCCATGGTCTGCAGTTATAAATCGGTAATTATAACCCTTAACGCTTTTACTGCTCCAGTTAACTGACGATGGCAAAAAAACATAAACCATCCCGGCTATGGTTCTGCCTATATGACTAAGATATGTTAATTCCGCCTGCAGGCTGGTAGGGTCCAACTCTGCCTGACTGGCCCGGTTGGGCAGAGCGGTAGCCAGTATCCCTATTACCGGTCCCAGGTGAATAGTGTTTTCTTCCCTATCATATCTCAGCCTGAGTTTCTTACCGCTCTTGAGATGCATAGCTTGAGCCAGGGAGGTTGACAGCTGATATCCAGTCTGCTTTTCCTTCACCTTCAATCTGCTTTCGAAGGTTATGCCTCCTACTCTAACTTTGATTGTATTGATGCGGGGGATAAAATATTTATTCAATAATTGTTCGGAAATACATATTTCTCTTGCCATAGACCTCCATTAACCTCACTTAATTAAATTCGGCCATATTCAGGGCCGTATAGTCCTTCCTGGTCCTGGCCACATTAATACTAAATTGTTGATGATCCTCGATATCATAGTAATGAGCAAGATTTCTGCTGATCAGCACCGTATTTCTGGATGTTTTCGTCTGGTTCGGGCAGTCATCATTTTATATTCAGGCTGTTAATAGAACCATTTTTTGCAGTTTTGTACCTTATAATATGAAATATGCTTCATATTTGATAATATTAATAAGGTGATGCTGGTCTTATTATCCTGGTGGAAAATGGATCTACAGATGGAGATGAAACTATTGAAATTAATCAGCGCCTGTCTCTGTGGTATAAACTGCAAATACAATGGAAAGAACAACTCCCATCCACTTTTTGAAGCAATGCTGGTTCGTAATGAGGTGCTTCCTGTATGTCCTGAACAAATGGGGGGACTCCCCACTCCTCGACCGGCCTGTGAGATAATTGGAGGCACCGGCCTGGATGTCCTGCAAGGAAAAGCCCAGGTTATAAGCAATGATAACCGGAATTTAAGCGAGGCCTTTATCAAGGGTGCTGAAGAAGTGCTGAAACTAGCTGCCGGTAAAGGAATTAAAGAAGCTGTATTTCAAAGCAGAAGTCCTTCCTGTGGATGCGGGCATATTTATGATGGCACTTTTTCCACCCACCTTATCGAAGGTGATGGAGTTACCACTGCTCTCCTGCGCCAACACGGTATAAAGGTGATAAATGAAACCGAGTTTCTAACTAATCATACCAAATAAGGTTAGTATTAGGTATCTGATTTATCTACCTGCAAGGTTGCAAATATATTAAATTGATAAGGAGAATGAATGGGTTTGAAAGCATTAAGTCTTTTTTCAGGGGGCCTGGATTCCCAGCTGGCCGTAGTGCTAATGAAAGAACAGGGGGTTGAGGTAATTGGGCTCCACTTCACTACTCCATTTTTCGGAGATAGTCACGACATAAATAAAGCTGCACAAGATTTGGGAATCGAGCTTTTGGATATGGATATAAGCGAAGATTACATACCCAAAGTATTATTAAATCCGGTTTATGGCTATGGAAAAAACTTTAATCCCTGTATTGACTGCCATGCTTATATGCTCAATACGGCCGGTAAATTGATGGAAAAGCTGGAGGCATCTTTTATGGTTACAGGCGAGGTGGTGGGTCAGAGGCCCATGAGTCAAAATCGCTCCGCCTTAAATGCGGTTGATAAATTATCTGGATTCAAAGGTTATGTAGTCCGACCTCTATCAGGCAAATTGCTGGGCGAAACCATTCCCGAACGGGAAGGATGGATAGACCGCGAACAACTGCTGGACATCAGTGGCCGGGGGCGTACCCGGCAGATGGAACTGGCACAAAAATACGGTCTCGGAGATTATCCTTCTCCGGCTGGAGGGTGCCTTTTAACCGAATCCAATTTTGCCAACCGTCTGCGCCAGATGCTTCAGTTGGTAAGCGAACCGTCTCCACTGCAAATGCAGATTTTAAGGCTGGGCCGGCATTTTTATCTGGCAGATGGTAAACTTCTGGTAGTAGGCCGAAATCGTTCGGAAAACGAACGTCTGGCAGATATGGTGCTGGATTCTGATCGGCTGCTGAAGGTGGCGGACAGACCTGGACCTCTGGCAGCTATTCGGTGTATGAAAAATGGACTGAATAGGAATGACCTGGAATATGCGGCCTCTATCGTAGCCAGGTACAGCGATGCCAGGCAGGAACCCCAGGCTCGTATCAAGATCTTTTCCAAAAATGGAGAAGATATTGATATAATTATGGTTAAACCTTTGTCCGCAGAGGAAGTACCATCCAGTGTTTAAATGATCCTGAGCGTTAAACTTCCAGGTTATCATTAAAAATGTCCATGTCTATTTGTTTAAACATTTCCTGATATCCTTCAACTGCTGGATGAGCTCCATCCAGCAGCAGCAATTCAGTTCTCAATTGGCCATTCTTATCATAAAAGGCCCGATTAAATGGAATGACCGCGATTTCTTTGGTCTCGGCGTAGTTTCTCATCCAGTCTCGAATTCTGGCCAGCAGTTCCTCCAGGTATTTATCATCTATAGCGATAGGAAGTCCAAAGACAACTTTTATACCATTCTTTTCGGCCTTTTCTGCCATCAGGCGAATATTGGTTACGATTCTATCAAATGATTCCGCCATCAGCACATCGTTGGAGCCACCCATTATCACTAGATGAGTAGGTTCATAACTCAAAACTGCCCTATCAAAACGGCGCAGCATATCGCTGGTAGTATTGCCATTAATACCTTTATTGATCACTTCCACCCTTAGGCTATCTTTAAGCATTGTAACCCAGGAAACCGTGGGGCCGAATGGAAAGCCCCAGGTAATGCTGTCACCCAGGCATACAATTTTAATTTTTTTTGACATCTGCTGATTCCTCCTGTATATTTCCCCCAGTATCAATTAAGGCCCCGGTCAATACCGACCGGGGCATAACGATAGTCCAGCTCATAATTTATTCTTCAACTGCTATTTCCCCCAGTTGATCAAGCACTTCTTTAAGTTTCTCCAAATTATTGCCATAAGCAGTCCAATCCCCAGTAGTCAGACTTTCTTGAGCTTGATTATAATATTGTTGGGCCTGTTGGGCCAGTTCCGAAACGCTTTCGGAACCTGAGGTTACAGCAGGAGTGTCGTCAGGAATCTGCTCAACATCCCCGGGCTCTGCCTCACTGTCCTTACCAAATAATGCAATGAGGGCTTCATCCAGGGTTGGCTCCATAACCGTTTTGTTCCCAAAACCAGCAATTACCCGTTTTAATTCCGGCAGTTTACTGCTGTCTGCCTGCAGGTACATGGGTTCTACGTAGAGGATAGACTTACCCATAGGGATCACCAGCAGATTACCGCGATATACCCTGGAACCCCTCTGGTCCCAAAGGCTTAGCTGCTGGGCTATTACCGTATTCTGGTTAATCCTGGACTCAATCTGTTCCGGCCCATAAATGGTCTCCTGCTTGGGGAAGTTGTATACCAGCAGTTTTCCATAATTTTCACCATCCATGCGGGCACACATCCAGCCCACCATATTGGGCCGACTCTTGGGAGTAAATGGCATCATTAAAATATATTCGGCTTCTTCTTCACCTGGAAGCCGCATAATTATATAGTAAGGTTCCATAGGCTGTGACTTGTCATCTACCACTTCGTTGGGGATAAGCCAGGGGTCTTCCTTGTTATAGAATACATAGGGGTCAGTCATATGGAAAGTTCTATAGGTATTGGCCTGAATCGAAAACATATCTACCGGATACCTTACATGAGCTCTCAGTCCGGCCGGCATCTGGCTGATAGGTTTATAAATATCCGGAAATATGGCCGAATAAGTCTTTATGATAGGATCAACATCATCTGCGATATAAAACATCATATCACCTGTATATGCATTTATGGTAACTTTTACTGAATTGCGGATATAGTTATTTCGATCCGAGTCAAAAGGCTCAGAATAAGGATATTTATTAGTATAAGTATAAGCATCTATTATCCAGTACAGCTTGCCGTCATCATTAATAACAATATAGGGATCCGAATCATATCCCAGGTAAGGAGCTACCATTTTAACCCGATCAACAATATTCCGATTCATTAAAATCTGGCTGTCGTTAGTAACCTGCGAAGACAGCATCATCTTGTAATCCTTCAACACCCAGGAAAACACTATTTTTCTGAAGAAGGAATTAACCTTTATGCCAGTATCGCCTTCATAGGTAGCATATACATTCTGTTCTCCCATGGGATAATCGAATTCCTTCTGCAGGGTGTTGACGATAACGTAATTACTGGTTGCTTCCCCGAAATAAATTTCCGGCCTTTCCACAGTTAAATCGGTACTAAATCTGGGAGGTATATCTTTCACAAAAAATTCCGGAAAGCCTTCTTCTGCCACTTCCGTAACCGGGCTTACTACCAGTCCGTAACCATGAGTATACATCAGGCGCTGGTTTATCCAGGTCTTGGCCTGTTCCGGCAGTTCTGCCTGATCTATCTCCCGGGCTGACACCATAACCTGTCTGTAATTGCCATCAATAATATAACGGTCTACATCCACATCGTCAAATACATAATATGGTCTCAGCTGCTGCAAATTCTTGTAAGTGGTCATTAAAGGCTGCCAATCCCATAATCTTATATTATCAATAGTGCTTTTATGATCCGTGTCGTAAATATCCAATTGATTATCCACATCGAACTGCTGTATTTCTGCGTTATCCAGGCCATAGGCTGCTCTAGTGTGCTCAATGGCCCGTTCGATATAGGGTCTTTCTTTGTTAAATTCGTTAGGCTGTACGATGAAGTTCTGTATTACCGTGGGATAAACACCACCCAGAACTATGGCTACCAGTATCCATACCCCAATACTTATTAGTACCAGATTGAATTTCTTAACAAAAATATTGATAAAAATAAGCAGTGCTACAATAATCGATATAACCATAAGTACTTTGTAAGACAGCAACCTGGCATAAATATCGGTATAGGTAGCTCCAAATACGATTCCTTCCGGGGAAAACAGGATTCCATATGAAGCCAGAACATATCCCCAGGCTTTTAAGCCGAATATTAATCCCACCAGAATGGCTAGATGACTTTTAGCAACGGTAAACTGGCTCCAGTTGCCAAAAAGCAAATCAGAAGACGCATTTAGTGCATATATTACCCCAACGGTTACAGTTACCAGTATCAGTCCGGTCATCACCGTGCTGTATATAAATTGATAGAAATTCAGATTAAAGAAATAGAATCCCAGATCTTTGGAAAATACCGGGTCAACAGTTCCAACTGCTACCCGGTGTAAATACTGCTGTATAACAATCCAGTAATCGCCTGCCACTGAGCTCAAGATAAACCCGCCAAACAGACTGATGCCCAAAAATATCCATTTTGCATATGCCCCCTGCATAAAGTCTCTCCACGGCGAAGGCCTCTCTTGATCCAGGTAAATTACCTCTCGGCCCTCATTCGGAGTCTCATCCTTATCTCTTATACCCATGTTTTTTCTGGTAATCTGTAAATTAATATAGAACAAAAGAAATCCGAAAATAAATAATACTGCATAAAGGAATATTTTACTCATTAATATGGTGGTGAAAACACTGCCGTAGTTGACGGATTCAAACCATAACCACTCTGCATAAAGTCCAGTAAAAAGCGACAGTACCCCCAGGATGAGTATGAATATGATCAGTCTTATGGTGCTGCCGTTCATTCTCTGTTCCATTATTATCTCCTCCATTTGCTTAATAACCTTATTTGAAACATAATAATTTACAGCTTGCAGACCAAGCTCCCTGTTTCTTCCCTAATAAACTTTGGACAGCAAGGTATCTTTTCTAAGTCCGGGACAAGCGCATTCCTGCTTAAGAGATAGTTTGCGCAGTACCTGCAGCATTATCTCAGTCACCGCCCTGCTCTCACTATAGAATATTTCCGCCAGTTCTTCATGCTGCCAGGGTGATACGATTCCCTCCGCATAATTTACCACCAGATACAAGCCTGCGTAACAGGCGGCAATCTCACGAGCCAGATATACTTCCGGGCACATGCTCTGCCCCACCACATCTGCCCCTGACAATTTAAAACTATTTATTTCCGCCGGGCTTTCAAAATGTCTTCCATCGGTATTAACATAGACTCCACGATCAAATACTCTTCCACTCTGCCATCTGCTTTGCAGTGTTTCCACAATCGCCTGTCTCATCTCACTACACAGGGCATCTCTCATTACCAGCAGGTAGCGGTCAGATAAGGCTACATCTTTTCTCATCGAGGCATCTATATAGTCATAGGGTACCACAATATCACGAGGTTTCAAAAGGTGGTTTATGGCCCCAACTCCTCCTTCAGCCAGGATTTTTTTAATCTTCGCTTCCTGGAACACATAAAAAACCTGCCGGGAAGCATCCGCTCTGCTTACACCGCTCCTCCAGCCATGCATTCGACATACTAGAACAGTTCTTTTTATTTCGTCTTCCCCTGTTAGACTCAGGTATTTGAACTCCGGGCTATCTCCGTAAGGGGTAGGAAATACCAGCCCCTTTTCTATTACTTCAACAAAATCTAAATTAATTTGCTCAGGTATTTCGATGCTCAATGTACTTGACCCGCCAATCAGGCCAAAATCAGCAGCAGGTATTTTCATTAACACTATTACCCTCTCTTTCTTATACATTCGCTTCTTAATCCCCTGCTAAAATTACTATTTTTTATTATTAAGCCTGTATCAAGAGGCCAGTTCCTTTTGCGTCAGAAGAACCATCCGCCTGTGGGACTATTATTTTTGATTTTCTAAAAAGCTCCAAATTAAAGTATTAGTGCAATATTCAGTGAAGAAAATTTCAATGTCAGCCCCCAATATCACTTCGGCTTCCACTTCTTCAGTATGGATGGCTGCGGATATTGGCACTTTTCACATAGTCTGCTG